>NZ_JBHYMC010000013.1:0-114774 GCF_042742535.1 Streptomyces sp. NPDC058880 | reverse complement strand
GCGGGTACGGGTACTGCTGCGGCGGCTCGCCCTGCCCGTCCCCCGGGTACGGTCGGGGGCCCCCCGCGGGGGGGCGCGGCGGGGGGGGCCCCCCCCCCACCTCAGGGTCCCGATGGCCCTTACGGCCCCCGGTGGGGGCCGTTCGGCCCTCGAACACCGGCGGGAACCGGCGGATGGTGGGGGGACACCCCGACCAGGACGCACGTTCCTCGCGTCACACGCCGGAGCAGGAGGACGTCATGAAGCACATCAAGGTGGCGGATCTGATGACCGACGAGGTCGTCTCGGTGGCCCCGGAGACCGCCTTCAAGGACGTCGCCAAGCTCCTCGCCCAGTACGGCGTCTCCGGGCTGCCCGTCCTCGACGACGAGGACCGCGTCGTGGGCGTCGTGTCGCAGACCGACCTCCTGGCCCACCTGGCACCGGCATCGCACCCCCCGCAGGAACCCGGCGAGGTGGCGGAGCCGCCCACGGCCGGTGACGTCATGTCCGCCCCTGC
Source organism: Streptomyces sp. NPDC058880 (assembly GCF_042742535.1). Classification (NCBI taxonomy): domain Bacteria; kingdom Bacillati; phylum Actinomycetota; class Actinomycetes; order Kitasatosporales; family Streptomycetaceae; genus Streptomyces; species Streptomyces sp. NPDC058880. The sequence continues at coordinate 114,275 of NZ_JBHYMC010000013.1, read as the reverse complement.
GGTCACCGTCGGCGCCGAGGTGACGGCCGGTGACGCGGCCCGGCTGATGACCCGCCGGGGCGTCGAGCGGCTGCCCGTGGTGGACGAGGAGGAACGGCTGGTCGGCATCGTCACCCGCAGGGACCTGCTGCGCCTGTTCGTGCGTCCGGACTCCGAAATACGCCGGCGGGTCACCGACGAGGTCCTCGCCGAGGTACTGGACGTGCCGCTCGGCGACGTCGCCGTCCACGTCGTGGACGGCATCGTGACACTGGACGGCAGCGTCGAGCGGCAGAGCCTGCTCCCCGTGCTGGTGCGTCTGGTGGAACAGCTCGACGGAGTCGTCGCCGTCGCGTCCCACGTCACGGCCCGCACCGACGACACCTCCGCCGCCCGCACGGGCCGCGCCGGCCGTACGGTGATGTGGTGACCAGGCGCCGGACCCGACCCGCCGCCCCCCGTCGCTCGCCGTCACGGCGCACGGCCGGGCGGCACCCACGCGAGAACGCAGCGACGCACCGGACGCACCGCACCCACTGGACAGTCCCATGACCGCAGCACACCCGACCCTCGACTCCGACACCGTCGCCCGGCTCGTCGGCGACGCCGTCACCGCCCCGTCCATGCACAACGCCCAGCCGTGGAAGTTCGTCTTCCGCCGTGCCGACGGCGTCATCGAGCTGTACGGCGACGCGGAACGCTCCATGCCCCGCACCGATCCGGACCACCGTGCTCTCCACCTCGGTTGCGCGGCGGCCCTGTTCAACCTCCGGGTGTCCGCGGTCCGGCACGGACTCCGGGCACGGGTGCGCCTGTTGCCCGACGCCTCGCAGCCGTGGCTGTTGGCGACCGCGGCCCTCGGCGCACCGTCCGACGAGGACCTCGACCTGGCCGTGCTGCACGACGCGCTCCGCCGTCGGCACACCAGCCGCTTCCCGTTCAGTGACGAACCGGTACCGGACGCCCTCCTGGACGGGCTGAAGGGCGCCGCGCTGCTGGAGGGCTGCCGGCTCGCCGTCGCGGGCGACTGGCACCTGGATACCGTGCTCGGCCTGGTACGGGACGCGGAACACCGGGAGGACATGGACCCGCTCGTCCGCGCGGAGACCTCGGCCTGGGCCTCGCCCGCGCGCACCGCGTCCGGTGCACGCCGCGACGGCGTTCCCGCCGACGCGTTCGGTCCGCGGAGCTCCGCGGGCGCCGCCCCCGTGCGGGACTTCGGCCGGGACCACCCCATGGCGGACCGCGGCTGGGCCGTGTTCGAGAAGCGGCCCCAGCTCGCGCTGCTCGGCACCCCGGCGGACACCCGGGTCGACTGGCTGCGGGCCGGCCAGGCCCTGGAGCGCGTCCTCCTCCAGGCCACCGCCGACGGCCTGGCCACCTCGATGACCTCGCAGCCCCTGGACTGGCCGGAACTGCGATGGACGGCCCGTGACCCGCTCGACGCCATGGGGCACGTGCAGATGGTCGTGCGCCTGGGATACGGCCCTCAAGGCCCGGGGACGCCCCGCCGTCCGGTCTCCGACGTTCTGGAGATCCGGGCGTAGCCGACCGGACGCAGGCAGCCGCCGCGTACGGGAGAGTCCGCCGGAGTCGGTGCCACCGGTCAGTACGATGAACCGATCCGGCACCGGCGGGGCCGGCGGACTGGAGGGCAGCGGTATGACGGGCGAGCGCAGGGGCGGCTCCGGGCAGCACCCGCGCCGACGCGGTCAGGGCGAGCTGGAGATCGCCGTCCTGTCCGCCCTGGGCGAGGCACCGGGTCCGGTGACCGTGCCCTGGGTGCAGGAGCGCCTGGGCGGCGGGCTCGCCTATACGACCGTGATCACGATCCTCACCCGGCTGCACGCGAAGGGCGCCGTGACCCGTCGGCGGGAGGGCAGGTCCTTCCAGTGGACACCGGTCGCGGACGGGGCCGGTCTGGCCGCGCTGCGCATGCGCAAGGTGCTGGACGGCGAGGAGAACCGGCAGGCGGTGCTCACCCGCTTCGTCACGGCCCTGCCGCCCGGGGACGAGCAGTTGCTCCGCAACCTGCTGGCCCAGGCGGCCGAGGAGGAGGAAGACTGACGCCATGGGGGTCTTCGTCTTCCTGCCGCTCGTCCTTCCGCTGACCGCCTGGCCGATCGCCCGTCTGGCGGAGCAACATCTCCACCCGCGCACTGCGACCGGGCTGTTGACGGCCGTCGCGGCCGTGCTGGCCTGCTGCAGCACGCTGTGCCTCGCCCTCGTCATGGTCGTGGGCACCGCGCAACTGCCGGGCAATCCCCTGCCCGACAGTTGGTCGGACCCGGAGGTCCGGGAGGCCGTACCGTACGACGAGGTCGCCGGGCGGATCGCCATCCCGGCGCTGCTGACCGTACTGACGTCCTGTTCCGCTGCGGTCTGGCGGCAGCACAGGGTCCGGCGGCGCACGGAGGAGGCACTGCGCACGGCCCGCCCGGGGCCGGTGGCCGTACTGCCGGACGAGGCTCCGTACGCGTACGCGCTGCCCGGCCGCGGACTCGACCGGGTCGTCGTCAGCACCGGCATGCTCGCGGCGCTCACCTCCCGTGAGCGACGGGCCCTGTTCGCACACGAGCGGGCCCACCTGTCCGGCCGTCACCACCGGTTCCTGCTCACCGTCCGGCTCGCGGCACACGCCAATCCCTTCCTGCTGCCGCTGCGGACGGCCGTGGCCTACACCTGCGAGCGGTGGGCCGACGAGGAGGCCGCTGCGCAGATCGGCAGCAGGCGGACCGTGGCTCGGGCCATCGGCAAGGCCGCCCTGGTCTCCCCCGGCGGGCCGCCGGTCGCGGCGGCGCACTTCGCGATGGCCGGGCCGGTACCGCGCCGCGTGGCCGCGCTGCTGGGCCCGGCCCCCGCCGGGGGAGCCTGGCCGCCCGCCTTCACCCGGGCCGGCCTGGCGGTGTGGACCGCGGCCGGCGGGGCGACGGCCTCGGCGCTGTCCTCCGCGAACGCGGCCGTCACCCTCTACTTCATCCTGCACGCGGCCACGTTCTCCGCCTGAGCGGCGGCTCGCGGCGCCGGCCCGCGGTCACGGGCCGGCCGGGCCGGAACTACGCCTTCTCCCCCAGCCCGGTGAGGAAGCCCTTGGCCTTGTCCACCCCGGTGTCGATGTGGTCGGCGTACTTGCCGTCCGTCTTCTCGTCGACGACGTCGGCCGCCTTCTCCAGGCCCTGTGCCAGGACCTCGCGGTGCTCCGTCGCCAGTTCGGTCGCCTTGCCGACCAGACCCTTCAGACCGTCGAGCATGATCCGCTCCTTCACTGTTGTGTCGAACGGGCCGGTGAGGCCCGTCTGTTCCACCGCGTACGCCGCGGGGTCAGGCTTCGTCGTCGCCCTCGTCCTCGTCGTCCTCGAAGAAGTCGCCTACCTCGTCGATGACTTCGGCCGCCACCATGCCGCCCACCACGCCGACCGCCAGTCCGGCCGCACCGGCGGCGACGACCGTTCCCATGCCGGGGCCGGACCGGTGGCCTCCGTGGCCGTGATCGTCCTTGTGGCCCGCGTGGCCGTAGGGGTCGTGCCCGTAGGAGGCGTGGGGCGCGTGCGCGCCGTGCGCCTCGATCAGGGCGCGGATCCAGCCGTCGACTTCGGCGTTCCAGTCCGTTTGGGCCACCTGGTCGTGGCGGACCGTGTGACGGGCGAGGGCGTCGTGGCTGCCGGAGAACCCGCCGCGCTTGTCCGCCTCCAGGACGACGTCCATGCCGGCCGCGGAGGCGAGGAAGGTGACCTCGATCTCGTTCACCCGGTGGGCGTAGCTCGGGGCGGGGCTCAGCTCGATCTCCTGGTAGAAGGGCAGCTGCTGGCCGGTGCCGCCGATGTGTCCGTACTCGAGGTCGGCGGACTTGAAGCCGAAGCCGAGCTGCCCCAGGGCCTCCAGCACGGCCTCCTGGACCGGGAGCGGACGGACGGTGAAGGCGTCGAGGTCGCCCTTGTCCCTGGCTCCGGACACGCCGAGTTCGGTGCGCACCCCGAGGACGATGCCGAGGGCCTGGCCGTGCAGCTCGGTGACGGGGGTCTCCCAGGGCAGGGCGACGGTGAACGGAATGTTGCGCTGTTCGCCCTCGTGGAGGCGGAAGCCGCCGCCGACGGTGAAGCGCTCGAAGACGGCGACGCCGTCGTGCTCGCCGTGCTCGGTCTCCGCCTCGACACGGGCGACGAGTTCGAGGGTGATGTGCTCGACGTCGTAGTCCGCGCGGCCCCCGGTGAGCCGGACCTCGCCGGACAGGCTGCCACCGGGTACCGGGCTCACCGGGTCGAGGACCGTGTCGACGGCAGGACCGCCGACGCCCATCGAGCCGAGCAGTCGCTTGAACACCATCGTGGCGTCCACTCCTTCAGTCATGGTTGAATCTACACGCATGTAGAAGCATAGGAGTAACCGGAGGATCGCGAAGCGTCGCCGCGGGAACCGGGCGAGAACGACGCGAAAGCGCCGCCGGCAGGGCGGATGGGCTTTGCTTGCTCTTTACCAAGGAGTCGCGGATACTGTCCGTGACCGAACAGCCGTCCGGACCCAAGCGGTCCGCCCGAGAAGCGAATGGAGCAGCAGCCCGCAATGGGTGAACCTCCCAGTCCCTGCCGTGCCACGTCCTGCCCGAAGACCCGTGGGGTTCACGATCCGGGAGCGGGGGTGGCACGGTGACCGAGATCCTGCTGCTGCTCCTCGCGCTCGCCCTGACGCTGGCCTGCGCGGTGTTCGTCGCCGCCGAGTTCTCCCTGACCACCGTCGAGCGCAGTGAGCTGGAGCGCGCTGCCGCCGCCGGTGAACGGGGAGCCGAGAGCGCGTTGAAGGCTGCCAAAAAGCTGACCTTCCAGCTGTCCGGTGCCCAGTTGGGCATCACGGTGACCTCGCTCGTCATCGGCATGCTCGCCGAGCCGTCCGTCTCCGCCCTGCTGCGCGGGCCGCTGACCGCGGCCGGACTGCCCGACGGGGCCGTCGCCACCACGGCGACGCTGCTCGGCGTGGCGCTGTCCACGGTCGTCCTGATGGTCGTCGGCGAGCTGGTCCCCAAGAACTGGGCGATCTCCCGCCCGCTGGCCGTGGCGAAGGTGGTGGCCGGTCCGCAGCGTGCCTTCACCGCCGTCTTCGCACCGCTGATCCGGCACCTGAACAACACCGCCAACCGCCTGGTGCGCCGCTTCGGGCTGGAGCCCGCCGAGGAGCTCGCCTCGGCCCGCACCCCGGAGGAACTGGTCGCGCTCGCCCGGCACTCCGCCCGCGAGGGCGCGATAGAGGCCGATTCCGCCGAACTGTTCGTGAAGACCCTGCACCTGGGCGAGCTGACCGCCGAGAACGTGATGACGCCCCGCGTGGACGTGCGGGCCCTGGAGGCCCACGCCACCGCGCTCGACGCCGCCCATCTGACCCTGGCCACCGGCATCTCGCGGTTCCCGGTCTACCGGGACTCGCTGGACGAGGTCGTCGGCACCGTCCACGTCCGGGACGTGCTGGCCCTGGAGGAGGACAAACGGCCCCTCACCCCGATCGTGGACCTGATGACCGAACCGCTGCTGGTTCCGCACTCGCTGCCCGTGGACACCCTGCTGGGTCGCCTCCGCAGGGCCCGCACGATGGCCGTGGTGATCGACGAGTACGGCGGCACCGCCGGTGTGGCCACCGTGGAGGACATCGTCGAGGAGGTCGTCGGCGAGGTGCGCGACGAGCACGACCCGATGGAGGTCCCCGACCTGATCGAGGCCCCGGACGAGGACGGCCGCAAGGTGTGGGAGGCCGACGGCAGTGTGCGCCTCGACGAGCTGGCCGAGATCGGCCTCACCGTGCCCGAGGGTCCCTACGAGACACTCGCCGGCCTGATCGCCACGCGCCTCGAACGCATCCCCGTCGAACGGGACACGGTGGACGTCGACGGCTGGCAGCTGACCGTGCTCGACGTCGACCATCACCGGGCGGACCGGGTGACGCTCACCATGCCCGCCGCCACCCACACGCACGAGGAGGATGCCCGATGACCACCGTCCAGCTGCTGATCGGCGCACTCACCCTCATCACGAACGCCTTCTTCGTCGGCGCCGAGTTCGCGCTGATCTCGGTACGCCGCAGCCAGATCGAACCGGCCGCGCTCAAGGGCGACCGGCGGGCCAGGACCACGCTGTGGGGGCTGGAGCACCTCTCCGCGATGATGGCCACCGCCCAGCTCGGCATCACCGTCTCCTCGCTGGTCCTCGGCGCCGTCGCCGAGCCGGCCATCGCGCACCTGCTGGAACCGCCGTTCGCCTCGATCGGCGTGCCCGAGGCGCTCGTCCACCCGATCGCCTTCGTCATCGCGCTCACCCTGGCCACGTACCTCCATATGCTGATCGGCGAGATGGTCCCGAAGAACATCGCGCTGGCCGCCCCGGCACCCACCGCGCTGCTCCTCGGACCGCCCCTGGTCGCCGTCACCCGGGCGCTGCGCCCGCTGATCTTCGGCATCAACGCCTTCGCCAACACCCTGCTGCGCCTGCTGAAGGTGGAACCCAAGGACGAGGTCGCCGCCGTCTTCACCGACGACGAACTCGCGCGGCTGGTCGCGGACTCCCGCGACGCCGGTCTGCTCGACCCGGAGGACAGCGAACGTCTCCAGGACGCGCTCGAACTCGGCACCCGCACGGTCGGCGAGATCATGATCGCGCGATCCGACTTCGTCACGGTCGGCGAGGACGTCACGCCGCGCGGGCTGGAGCGCACCGCCGCGGAGCACGGATTCTCCCGGCTGGTCGTCACCAGTTCCGGGGGCGGGATCCTGGGCTTCGTGCACATCAAGGACGCCCTCGGTGCGGCCGATCGCTCGGCCCCCTTCCCCCGAGCGAGCCTGCACACCGTCACGGAGGTGCCGGTCTCGACCCCCCTTGACGACACCATGTCCGCCATGCGGGCCGCCGGTACGCACCTCGCCGCCGTCACCGGCGTCGACGGCGCCGTGGTCGGTTTCGTCACCATGGAGGACGTCCTGGAGGAGCTGGTCGGCGAGGCGTCCGAACCCGCCGCCGGCTGAGCAGGCCCGCCGGCGGGGCCGCAGAGCCCCGCCGGACCGGTGCGAGCCCCGCCGGTGGCGTTCGGGCATCCGGGTGACGGCCGGTACGGATGGTGACGTATGCGCCGGACGGGCATTGCGTACGTCACCACCGGCCTGTCCCCGGCGGGCGCAGCCCGTGGAGCCCCGGCCGGCCCATGACCGGCAGGAGTCCGTCACCGCGAGATCAGGCCGGCACCTCGTGCGGGATGCCGCGGGTGGTGACGACCCTGGCGCTGCCGTCGGCCAGCCGGTAGGACAGGCCCACCACTGCCACGCTCCCGGCCGCCACCTGGTCGGCGAGGACCCGGGAGCGGTCCAGGAGCAGGTCGACGGTGTGTCGTATGTGCTCGGCGATGATGTCGTCCTCGTCGGTGAGCCCGGCGGCACGGGCGGCCAGCACGCTGGGGGTCACGCGTTCGATGACGTCGCGCACGTATCCGGTGGCGCTGACCCCGTCCGCCACGGCGGCGCGGGTGGCGGCGACCGCACCGCAGGTGTCGTGGCCGAGCACGACGACCAGCGGACAGTCCAGCACGCTCACGGCGTACTCGATGCTGCCCAGGACCTCCGCTCCCGCGACGTGGCCCGCGGTGCGGACGACGAAGAGGTCGCCCAGCCCGCGGTCGAAGATGATCTCGGCCGCCAGCCTGGAATCGGAACAGCCGAAGAGGACGGCGAAGGGACGTTGGGCGGGCGCGGTCTCGGTACGGCGTGCCGCGTCCTGGTTCGGGTGCTCAGGTGCACCCGCGGTGAAACGCCGGTTGCCGGCCAGCAGCAGCTCGAAGGCCTCGGACGGAGTCGGTGACAGCGATGTACTCATGACCGCAGGCTACGACGCCGCCCGGGCCTCCACCCACCGAGGGTCACGCCTCCAGCAGGTCGGGCACGACGGAGCGCAGGGTGTGGACGCCGATGGCTCCGGCCCGCTTGAGGACCGGAACCGGTCCGGTGAGGTCCACGATCGAGGAGGCGACGGCCGCCTCGGTGGGACCGCCGTCGAGGTAGACGGAGACGGAGTCGCCCAGCATGTCCTGTGCGGCGTCGCAGTCCTGGGGGGAGGGGCGACCGGTCAGGTTGGCGCTGGAAACCGCCATCGGCCCGGTCTCCGCGAGCAGTGCGAGGGCAACGGGGTGCGAGGGCATCCGGACGGCGACCGTACCGCCCGTCTCTCCGAGGTCCCAGGTCAGCGAGGGCAGGTGGCGGGTGACCAGGGTCAGTCCGCCCGGCCAGAAGGCCTCCACCAGCGCCCATCCCTGCTTCGGGAGATCGGCCACGAGGTCGTGCAGGGCGTCCGGGGAGGCGACCAGGACCGGCGAGGGCATCGCACGGTCGCGGCCCTTGGCTCCCAGCAGGCTGTCCACCGCGTCGGGGTTGAAGGCGTCCGCACCGATGCCGTAGACGGTGTCGGTCGGGAGCACCACGAGGTCGCCCCGCCGGACCGCCAGTGCGGCGGCGGTCAGCCCCTCGGCCCGGGCCGAATCCGTGGAGCAGTCGTATCGAAGGGCCATGGCCGCGTCTCCATCCCACCGGGCTCTCGGCCCGGACCTGCCGTGTGACGTCGGCAGGCTACCGGAACGGCCCGCGCACCGGGCAGCAGGGCGTCAACACCGCGGACGACCTTTCCCCCGATCGTGGAACGGCGCGCACCGCCGTGGGCGGCGCCGTCCGCCGCGGTTCCGGGCGGCAGGGTGCGCGGTGTGCCCGGCGCCCCGGGCCGGTTCGTGCGCTCCGGGGAGTTTCCGCTCCGCCCCGTCGGGGGTAGTCGGATCCCAGCGGTCGACGAGGCCCGTCCGTTGGCCGGCCGCGGCGGTGCCGGCCGGACCGGCCGGGAAGCACCCCGATACCGGGCCCGGGGCCCGTGTGATCCTGTGCATCCACTCCGGGGAGGCGATCGTGCCGGGCAGGGGCATGCGAGGGGCCGCGGGCGCGACGGCCGCGGTCTGCATGCTGCTGCTCCTCGGCCCGGCCACGCCGGGCGGGGGCGTCCCCCGTGCCGGACGGCTGCCGCCCGGCGCGGCCAAGGAGGTCGTGCCCGACCGGGTCGGCACGTGGAACATCTGCAATCCGTGCGGGAGCGGGAACGACTACGGCCGTGCGACGGAGATCGCCACGTACGCGCCGCAGGTGATCGGCCTGCAAGAGGCCTGCGTACGTGACGTCGAGCGGATCCGCGCATACCTGGAGGAGGTCTACGGGCTGGCCTACCACGTCCGCTACGGAACGGTCCTGCGCAACTGGAACCGCTGCGGGGGGCTGCCGTGGCGGCCGGGCGGCTACGGCCAGGCGATCCTCTCGGCAGCGCCGATGACCGACCGGGTGAGCGTCGAGTACCCCGACGGCGGTTCCGAGGACCGCGGCTACCTGGCCGTCACCACACTGGTGGGCGGCCGGCCCGTCCGCATATTCAACACCCACCTCGCCGAGCGGCGGCAGGGCGAGGTGCGGGCCGGCCAGGTCGAGGTGCTCGCCGCCGCGGTGGCCCGGCACGACCGCGCGATCGTCCTCGGTGACTTCAACGCCGTACCGGACGCGCCCGAACTGGCCCCCTTGTGGGCTCTGGCCCCGGACGCGGACCCCGGCTGCCGTCCCCAAGCCGACGATGCCGGCGGGGACGCAGACGACTGCACGGCGACCACCGACTGGGAGAGCAAGTTCGACTACGTGTTCCTGCGCGGTGTCGTCTCGGGCCCGCACCACGTGCGCCCCAGCCGGTACTCGGACCACCACGTGCTGTACACCGATCTGGACCGCAGCCGGGAGCCGTGACCGTGCCGGGAGCGCAGGACGCTCCCGGGCCGGGGGGACCCGCGGTGTTCGGCGGCATCAGGTGGCTCGCCGCCCCGCCCATGCGGCCGCCTTCCGCAGTACGGGGGCGCGACCGCGGTCCGGTACCGTCCACAGGGTCTGCCCGTGGAGGCCCCAGCGTTCGAGCAGGGCGTTCGCGGCCTGGAAGCCGGTCGTGGCCGCCCGTTCCATCAGCGCGACCGGAAGATCGGTACGCACGACGTCTCCGGCGAGGACCAGTCCGGGATCGCAGGTGCGGACGGTGGGGCGGTCGGCGTAGCCGCCCACCGGAAACAACGGGCAGTCCGCACGCCACTCGTTGCGGACGTCGACGACCTCGGCGGCGCGGGTCTCCGGGTACACGCGGTGGAGCTGCCGCAGCAGTCGCTGCTCCTGAACGGGGCGGGGGACGCTCGGGTCGACGGCGTAGGCGTGGAGTTCCACCACGGATCCTCCGGTGCGCGCCGCCCAGCGGGCGGCCTCGTCCTCCCAGCGGTTCAGCACGCTGATGTTGTCGAGACCGCCGAAGCCGCTGGTGCCCAGGAAGCCCGGCCGGTCGGGGGCGACGGGACGGTCGAGCCAGAGCCGGACGACGAGGAAGGGCGGAGCGGACCGCAACCGCGCCACGCGCTCCCGCCACGGCCGGTCGGCCAGCCGGTCGGAACGGGCCACCAGCGACCGCAGGCCGCCGGCGTCCAGGGCGAGGACCACGGCGTCGTACCGGGACGTGGCGGCGCTCCCGGTCACCTCGAAGAGGCCGGCCGGAGTGGGCCGGACATGGTCGACGGGGCTTGCGGTGCGTACTTCGGCCCGGTGCCGTTCCAAGTAGGCGGCCAGCGGGGCCCACAGCGCGGCCGGGTAGGGCGAGCGGGGCACGTCGAACAGCAGTCCTTCGGCGGAACCGAGGAAGTAGATGTGGAACATGAGGGCCATCTCGGCCGCGGACAGCTCCTTCGGGTCGGCGAAGAAGCTCCGGGAGAACACCTCGAAGGCCAGGTGCCGGGCCCGTTGGGGGAAGCCGATGGCCTCCAGGAAGTCGTGGGCGCTGGTGCCGTCGAGCCGGTGGTACACGTCCGGCACGCGGACGTCGAGCAGCGGCAGGGCCGGGGCCGGATTCATGGCGCGCAGGTCCCGCAGGCGGAAGGTGGGGCTGAGTGCGACGAAGCCCAGCGCGCTCCACGGCGGGGTGCGCGGTACGCGCCGGAAGCTGTCACAGAGACCGTCCGCGTGCAGCAGCGGATAATCGGGGAGTCCGGTGAGGCCCGCCAGGCCGGGGTCGGTTCGGCGGAACAGGCCCCGCAGGTTGTAGTACTGCCGGAAGAAGGCGTGGAAGCCGCGGCTCATCGTCACGGTGCTGCCGTCGCGCAGGCGGGTCGGCCATCCGCCCGCCCGGCCGCCCAGGTAGGGCTCGCGCTCGTAGAGCGTCACCTGCACGCCCCGTTCGGCGAGCGCGGTGGCGGCGGCGAGGCCGGCGATCCCGCCGCCGATCACGGCTGTCGTGGGGCGGCCCTGTGCGCGGCGGGCTCCTGGTGCGGCGGGCAGGACGCGTGCCCGCCGGTCCCTGCCGCGGCGCGCCGCGGTCGGCGTGGGCGCGGTCATCGCGGGCCTGCCGGGCGCGCGGCGACGAAGGTGTGGGTGATGCCCGTCTGCCAGCCCGGCAGGCGCAGGGCCCGGACCGCTTCGAAACCGGCTTCGCGGATGCGGGTGGCGAACCGGTCGGCCGGGTCGAAGTGGACGACGCTGCGCCACAAGTGGCGGTAGAGGGGGCCGTCGCCCAGCAGGGTGGCCGCGGGTTGGACGATGCCGCGGCACACCGCCGTCCACACGACGCGGTCGGTGCGGCGCCCGCTGAGGCTGTATTCGTGCGCGGCGAGCCTGCCGCCCGGCCGCAACACGCTGCTGACGGTGTGGAGGACGGCGTCGGGGTCGGTGACGTTGCGGAAGAGGTACGCGGCGAAGACGGCGTCGAACGGTCCCTGGACGCCCGCGTCCGCCAGATGCTCGGCCGGTGCGTGAACGAAGCGCACACCGCCCGCCCACGGTTTTGCGGCGGCTTTCGCCAGCATCCCGGCGGATGCGTCGACGGCGGTGACGTCCGCGGCGGGCAGGACGGCGCGGATCGCGGCCGTCGAGGCCCCGGTGCCGCAGCCGAGGTCCAGGATCCTCAACCCGGCCCCCGGCGCGGTGAGACCGAGGCGGCGTACCGAGCGCCGCAGGTGCGCGTGGTAGCCGGGGTTCGCCGCGACCAGTGCGTCGTAGGTGCGGGAGGCGTGGTCGAAGGCGGCGGCGAGGTCCTCGTCGCGCAGCAGGGTCATACGTTCTCCAGAGACGGGTGGTGGCGCGGTCGAGGGTCAGGGGAAGGGGCGGCGGGGCAGGCGGGGCAATTCGGCGGCGGTGCGCAACATGGGGCCGACGGGGGCGTGGCGGCCCACGGACAGGTCTTCGAGCAGGCTGGTGCGGCCGTCGAGGAAGCGGAGCAGCCGGGACGGGGGGACGCGGGTGAAGAGCCGGCAGAACAGGTCGGGGCCGTCGACCCGGCCGGTGTCCAGGGCGCGCAGCAGGACCGCGTCCATGGCACGGGCCCGCGAGGAGTGGGCGGCCGGGGGCACCGGGTCGCGACCCTGCCGCAGCGCGGCGGCGACGGCCCGGGTCTGGCGCTGGAGTCCGGCGAAGGTGTAGCCCGTGGACGGGCGGGTCGCGCCGCCGGCGGCGCCGATCCGGAACACCGAAGCGCCGACCCGCTGGGGTACGGGGGCGTCCGTCATGGGGATGAGGCCGGTCTCGGTGGCCAGGATCTCCAGGTCGCCGAGGGCCAGGACGTCCGTGGTGTAGTGCCGCAGCGCGGCCTCGTAGCCGCTGCCCGTGAGCACGCACGGGGAGAACTCGGTGTACTCGACGAGCGCCTCCCGCGGCCCAGTGGGCAGGACGTAGCCGAAGGAGAGCCCCTCGGCGGGCTGCGGTGTGCGGAAGTCCATCAGTTCGGCGGTCGTGTGGTCGAAGGCGGGCCGGGAGGTCCGGACGAACCAGCCGCGGAAGTGCTGCAGCATGGTGGTCCGGGCGGCCGGAAGGCTTCCCGGCGGACGCGAGTCGAACACCCAGCGGGCCTCCAGGGCATCCCCGCTGCCGTCGGCGCGGGTCATCAGGACCCGGGGCCCGGACGGGGCCTCCTCGACGGTGTCGACGGTCGCCTCCAGGCGCCGGACGTTGGAGCTGTGCGCGAGGTCCTGCCCGACCAGCGACTCGAAGTCGTCGGAGCGGATCATCTTGTACCGCAGCGGTGTGATGTCCGCTTCGATCGCAGGGCCGGCCGGCGGCCTCACGCGCAGGTGGCTCCATCGTGATCGCACCGCGGCGTCGAAGCGGCCGTGGCCGGACTCCCAGAAGCACCAGGTGCGGGGGGCGGGCCGCAGCGGACCGGGCGGGGGGTCGATGAGGACCACGGACGGGGCCGGGCCGCCGTGTCCGTTCAACCGGTGGGCCAGGGACAGGCCGGCGGCGCCCGCCCCGATGACCGCCACGTCCGCCTTCAGCACGGCGCTGCCTCCATCCCCGGTTCGGCGTTCCTGGGCAGGGCTTCCCGTCGGAGGGTGCAATCGGATGCGCTCTGGTGCCGAGGTCACCTGATCAGGTGCGTCCGCACGACGGCAATCCCGCGCGTTCGGGTATCCGCTCCGGACCGCATCCGTATCACGGGAAAAGACCGAAGACACACGCTCGGAGCGATCGACACCACGACGAGAGGAACCGGGATGCGCCGCACCCAGGCGAAGGACCAGACCGCGGCCGCACCGCCGCCCGTCCCCCGCCTCGTGGCCCCCTCGGGGTCCGCTGCGCGGCGCCGCCCGACCGGCTCGGCGGGCGTCGGCACCGGGCACGGCTCGCCTGCCCGGGACGGGATCGCCTCGGCGGTCGACCCCGCGGCCGTGGATGCGGACGTGCCCGCCGCGATCGGGAGCGCGCTGGAGCAGGTGCTCGGCGACCGGCTGACCCGGTCCGGTGTGCTGGACGCCGACTTCGCCGGGGAACTGGCCGCGCGCGTCGCACGCTTCACCCGGGAGGGCGGCAAACGCACCCGCTCGCAGCTCCTCTGGTGGTCGATGCGCGCCTGCGGCGGGGACGACGGGCCGACGGCCGCGGCCGCCCTGCGCATCGGCGCGGCGCTCGAACTGCTCCAGACCTGTGCCCTGGTGCACGACGACGTGATGGACGGATCGGCGCTCCGGCGCGGCCGGCCGGCTCTCCACGCCGACGTGCGGGACGGCTGCGACAGTGTCGCGGCACCGGCCCGCGCCGCCCGCTTCGGTGAGGCGGTCGCGGTCCTGGCCGGTGATCTGGCCCTCGCGTGGGCGGACGACGTGATGGCGGAAGCGGCCCTCGATCCGTGGACGGCGAGCGTCGTGCGCGAGGTCTGGAGCGACATGCGCACCGAGATGGTGGCAGGTCAGTTCCTCGACCTCCGAGGCCAGCTGACCGGGTCGCGCTCGCCGGCGCAGGCCCTGCGGGCCGCCCGCCTCAAGAGCGCCCTGTATTCGGTCGAACGGCCTCTGGCGCTGGGTGCGGCGGTGGCGGGCGCGGACGGCCGGACCCGGCGGGCCCTGTGCTCGGCCGGGCGCTGCGTGGGCATGGCGTTCCAGCTGCGCGACGACCTCGAGGACGTCTTCGGCGATCCACGGCACACCGGCAAGAGCTGCGGGGGCGACATCCGCACGGGAAAGCCGACCTATCTGGCCGCGCTCGCGGTCGCGCGCGCCGAGGCCGCGGCCGACCGGCGGGCTCTGGAAGTGCTGCAACACGCCCTCGGGAAGGAGGATCTCTCGCACGACGGCCTCGACGAGGTAAGGGAGGTGCTGGTGCGGACGGGTGCCCGAGCGGCGGTCGAGGCGAGGATCGAGCGCTTGTCGGCCCAGGGCATGCGTCACTTCGACGGCGCCGGGCTCACCGCGGACGCCGCGGGCCGGCTGCGCGGGCTGTTGACCGCCCAGGCGGCTTCCCGCTCGGTGGACGATCCGCCGGCCCCCTCGGGTCCGACGTCCGCCGCCGTCACGGCCTCCGGCGCGGCGGAGGGCGGGCGATGACCCGGACCGTGAGCGGCCGCACGGACCACGTGGTGGTCGTCGGCGCCGGCCTGGCCGGCCTGTCGGCTGCTCTGCACCTGCTGGGCGCGGGGCGCCGGGTGACCGTCGTCGAGCGCGAGGAGCTGCCCGGCGGGCGGGCGGGACGGCTGCTGCGCGGCGGCTACCGGATCGACACCGGCCCGACGGTGCTGACCATGCCAGGCCTCGCCGAAGAAGCCTTCGCCGCGGTCGGCGAGAGACTGGAGCGGTGGGTGGAGCTGATCCCGCTGCACCCGGCCTATCGGGCGTCGTTCGCCGACGGCAGCACCCTGGACGTGCACACCGAGGGCGAGGCGATGGCGGCAGCGGTCGAGCGGTTCGCCGGAGCCGGTGAGGCGGCGGGGTACCTGCGGCTGCGCGCCTGGCTGGAGCGGCTCTACCGGGTACAGATGCGCCGGTTCATCGACGCGAACTTCGACTCACCGCTGGACCTGCTGACCGGTGACCTCGCCCGGCTGGCGGCGCTCGGCGGTTTCGGGCGGCTGGACCGGCGCATCGCCCGTTTCCTGAAGGACGAGCGGCTGCAACGGGTGTTCTCCTTCCAGGCCCTGTACGCCGGCGTGCCGCCGGCCCGGGCGCTGGCCGCCTACGCCGTCATCGCCTACATGGACACGGTGGCCGGCGTGTACTTCCCGCGCGGGGGCATGCACGCCCTGCCTCAGGCCATGGCGGACGCGGCGGCCTGCGCGGGCGCGGAGCTGAGGTTCGGCGAGCCGGTGACCGCGCTGGAGCGCTCCGGGGAGCGGATCACCGCCGTCGTCACCGCGAAAGACCGCATCCCCTGCAACGCTCTCGTCCTCACGCCGGACCTGCCCGTCGCCTACCGGCTCCTCGGCCGCCGGCCTCGCAGGCCGGTGCGGCTGCGGCACTCCCCCTCCGCCGTCGTTCTGCACGCGGGAACGGACCGCACGTGGCCGCAGCTGGCCCACCACACGATCTCCTTCGGTGCCGCCTGGCAGAGCACCTTCGACGAACTCACCCGACAGGGAAGGCTGATGGGCGATCCGTCCCTCCTGATCACCCGGCCCACGGCCACCGACCCGGCGCTCGCCCCGCCGGGTCGCCATCTGCACTACGTCCTCGCCCCCTGTCCGAACACCGACATCGGCCCCTCAGGGGCTGCTTGGGGCGAACTGGGCCCCCGCTACCGGGACGACCTGCTGCGCGAGCTGGAACGGCGCGGCTTGGACGGTATCTCGTCCGCCATCGAGGACGAATGCCTGGTCACGCCGGCCGACTGGGCGGATCAAGGGCATGCGGCGGGCACCCCCTTCTCGGCCGCCCACACCTTCTTTCAGACGGGTCCGTTCCGGCCCCGCAACCTGGTGCGGGGCACATCGAACGCCGTCCTGGCCGGCTGCGGTACCACCCCCGGCGTGGGCGTGCCCACCGCCCTGGTGTCGGGGAAGCTGGCGGCGGCCAGGATCACGGGCGGTGCCCGGCGCGCTTCGGCCCGGGCCAGTGGGGCGGCGCGGTGACCGGGCGGCGCGAACTCGACGCCGCGGGCATCACCGACCCGGTGCTGCGCGCGGCGTACCGGCGCTGCCGCGAGCTCAACGCGGCGCACGGAAAGACGTACTTCCTGGCCACCCGCCTGCTCCCCGTCGAGCGCAGGCCCGCTGTGCACGCGCTGTACGGGTTCGCCCGGTGGGCCGACGACATCGTGGACTCGACGGATCGCGGTGCGGACGACGGTCTGCGCGGTGCGCGGCTGGCGGCGCTCCAGCGGTGTCTGGACGAGGGCCTGCGGCAAGGAGGCGGCGGCGAGCCGGTGGTCGCGGCGCTGGCCGACACGGCGCGCCGATACGCCATCGATCACCGCCTCTTCCAGGACTTCATGACCTCGATGCGGTCCGATCTGGTGGTGACCGGCTATCCCACCTATGCGGACCTGTACGGCTACATGCACGGCTCGGCGGCCGTGATCGGCCTGCAGATGCTGCCGGTGCTGGGCACGGTGGTACGGCGCGAGGAGGCCGAGCCGTACGCGGCAGCGCTCGGGGTCGCCTTCCAGCTCACGAACTTCCTGCGGGACGTCGGCGAGGACCTCGACCGTGGGCGCGTGTACGTCCCGGCCGACCTACTGGCCGCGCACGGGGTCGACCGGGAGCTGCTGCACCGGTGCCGGGACACGGGCGGGCAGGACCGCCGTGTCCTGGCCGCTCTGCGGGAGTTCGGGGCACTGACCCGCGGCGTCTACCGGGAGGCGCAGCCCGGCCTCGCCCTGCTCGATCCGGTGTCCCGGCCCTGCATCCGCACCGCGTACGTCCTGTACGGGAGCATCCTGGACGCCGTCGCCCGGGACGGCTATGCGGTGCTGCACCGCCGTGCCGTGGTGCCGCGCCGCAAGCGCGCCGCGGTCGCGGCGGGGGCACTGGCCCGGCTGACGGCGATCAGGCTGCGCCACCGCCGTCGGCGCGGAGCGCCGGTGCAGGCGCCGCCGGTGCCGCCGGCCGGACCGGCCCGGCCGGTATCCGAGGAGGTCGTATGAAGCCCGGTCCTTCGGCATGGCGGGCCCGTCTGCCGCTGTCGCTGCGCCGCAGACCCGTGCCGTGGGAGCAGCAGCAGCCGACCTGGCGCGCCGCCAGGCCAAGCCTGATCGCGCAGGCGCTGAAGCGGGCGCAGGCCCGGCCGTCGGGGAACTGGTTCGTCGTGGGGGCGTCCTCCTCACTCGGCGGTGACCGCCCCGTGGCCCGCACCGTGGCCGACCGGGAGGTCGTGCTCTGGCGCGGTACGGACGGGCGGCTGCGCGCCGGCCCGGGTGCCTGTCCGCACCTCGGGGCACCCCTCGCGGAAAGCCCGGTCCGGTGCGGAACGCTGGTGTGTCATTGGCACGGACTCGCTCTCGACGGCACGTCGTTCGCGGGCTGGGAGCCGTTGCCGGCCTTCGACGACGGCGTCCTCCTGTGGGTGCGGCTCGACGAGGTCGGCGGGGAGGAACCGCTCGACGCCCCCGTGGTACCGGTCCGGCCTGCTCCGGCTCGGGGGGTGACCGCGGTGTACGAGGGCACGGGGCTGTGCGAACCCGAGGACATCGTGGCCAATCGCCTGGATCCATGGCACGGGGCCTGGTTCCACCCGTATTCGTTCGTGGATCTCACGGTCGTCGGCTCGCCCGGCGGGGACGACGCCGAGGACCGCTTCACCGTCGCCGTCTCCTTCAAGGTGGCCGGGCGGCTGGTGGTACCGGTGCGGGCGGTCTTCACCGCTCCGGAACCACGTACCGTCGTCATGCGCATCACCGAGGGCGAAGGCGCGGGCTCGGTGGTGGAGACGCACGCGACGCCTCTGGGGCCGGATGAGCTCGGCCGTCCCCGCACGGCGGTGACCGAGGCCGTGGTGGCGGCCTCCGACCGGCCGGGTTTCCTGTTCGCCCGCTGGGCCGCCCCGGTCCTTCGCCCGGTGATGCGTTCTGCGGCGGCCCGGCTGTGGCGGGACGACCTGGCCTATGCCGAACGCCGCTGGCATCTGCGCTCCACGGGCCGGTCCCCTGGGTGATGCCCGGGGCGCGGCCGCTGGGGCGCCGGTTTCGCGGGCCGCCGCGGTCCGGCACCCGCGCTGACACCGGTGACCACCCGGCGCGGACGGACGAGGAGCGGAAGCCCCCGGCCACACCTCCTGCCGTCCCGTCGTCTGACCGGACCGAAACCGGGGCAGACGGTCAAACGGGGCGGAGGGAGGTCCGAGGATGACCTGGATCCGTGACGTGTTCGGCCGTGCCAGGGGCGCCGCGACCGCGGTCGGTGAGCGGCGTGCGCAGGCGCTGGCCCGACACGACGCCGAGGAGGCAGCCGAGCGGGCGCGGGCGGCGCGCTCACGCCCGGCCCGGGCACCGGAGCGGGTTCCGGACCCGTCCCGTGCGGTGCCCTGGGGCATGCGGGTCGCGGCCGAGGTCGCCTGGCGGTTCCTGGTTCTCGCCGGCGCCGTGTGGGTCGTGATGCGGGTGATCGGCTCCGTCCGGCTGGTCGCGCTGGCCTTCGTCGCCGCGCTGCTGGTCACCGCGCTGCTCCAGCCGACGGTCGCCCGGCTGCGCGGTCGGGGGCTCCCCCAGGGGCTCGCCACCGTCGTCACGGCGCTCTGCGGGTTCTGCGCGCTCGGGCTGATCGGCTGGTTTGTCGTATGGCAGGTGCTCGACAACCTGGACAGCCTGTCCGATCGGCTTCAGGAGGGCATCGCGGAACTGAAGCGGTGGCTCCTCGACAGTCCGTTCCACGTGACCGAGCAGCAGATCAACGATGTCACCGAGCGGCTGAGCGATGCCATCGGCACCAGCACCAGCGAGATCACCTCGACCGGTCTCCAGGGAGTGACCGTCCTCATCGAGGTCATCACCGGCATGCTTCTGGCGATGTTCATCACGCTCTTCCTGCTCTACGACGGGCGGCGGGTGTGGGAGTGGGCGCTGAGGCTGCTGCCGGTCGCCGTGCGGCCCCGCGTCGCCGGCGCGGGCCCACCGGCCTGGCGGACGCTCACGGCCTACATCCGCGGGACACTGATCGTGGCCCTGATCGACGCCGTGTTCATCGGGATCGGGATCTACTTCCTCGGCGTCCCCCTCGCCGTCCCCATCGCCGTGGTGATCTTCCTGGCCTCGTTCGTACCGTTGATCGGCGCCATCGCCTCCGGCGCGCTCGCCGTGATCGTCGCGCTGGTCACCCAGGGCGTCTTCACCGCCTTGATGACCCTGCTGGTGGTGCTCCTCGTGCAGCAGATCGAGGGGCACGTCCTGCAGCCGTTCATCCTCGGGCGGGCCGTCCGGATCCATCCGCTGGCCGTCGCCCTGTCCGTCGCCACCGGCGGACTGGTCGCGGGCATCGGCGGTGCGGTCGTGGCCGTCCCGCTCGTGGCCGTGGCGAACACGGTGATCGTGCATGTGCGGTCCCCTTCCGACGAGGACGGAAGGCCGGAGTCGGAGCCGGAAGCCGAACCGGGCCGGCCATCGGACCCAGAGGCGGGGGTCACACCCGCGGCGGCACCGGCGGAGTCCACGACCCCCGTTCCCGGGGCCGAGTCCGAGGTCCCCGGCGCCCCGGCCGCCGACGGGGAGCCCACCACGCGGCAGCCCCGACAGCGGCCGCCCGGTGCCGCGGAG
Source organism: Streptomyces sp. NPDC058880 (assembly GCF_042742535.1). NCBI lineage: Bacteria > Bacillati > Actinomycetota > Actinomycetes > Kitasatosporales > Streptomycetaceae > Streptomyces > Streptomyces sp. NPDC058880. The sequence continues at coordinate 94,285 of NZ_JBHYMC010000013.1, read as the reverse complement.
TGAACCCCGGGGCGGGCGCGCTGGCTCGTCGCGCCGGTCAGGCGGGTGTGAGCCGCCGCGCCCCGGGCAGGAGACCCACGCCGGGAGCGGACGGACGAGGCACCGGCCCGCCGCCCGTCGGGTCCCGCGCACCCGGACCCTCGTCAGCAGGAGGGCGATCGTCATGGCATCCCAGCACCGGCACCAGCACTACCGCAGCGGGCGGGCGGCCGACCGGCACGCGCGCGCGGCAGCCACTCGCTGGCGGCACGACGGCAGCGAACCCCGGTGGGCCCGCAGCGATCTGCGGCTCCGCCGCCTGCTCTCCCTGCTCTTCGCGCCGTTCTTCGCACTGATCGGCGTCCTCATGCTGCTTCTCGGGTCCGGGGCGACGGGCACCGCGAGCCCCCCGCGAGGCCTCTACACGGCTCTCGCCGTGTGCTGCTTCCTGCTCGCCCTCGTGGCTCTGGTCGACCTCTACGTGATCAGGGTCCGGAGGCGTGAACAACAGCGGTGGCACCGCCCTTCCTGACTGCGGAGCGTCGAGGCGGCCGGGGGCCGTTCGACGCGCCGGGACGCCCCGTGGCGGGCAGGGTCGCGTCACGGGCACCAGGAACCGCCGGGCGCCGATATCCGGTGTCCGGCGGTCCCACTGCCCGACACTGGACGCACAGCCACCTGCCAGCACACCGGGAGACAGACATGAAAATGCTGATCAACAGCCCTGAGACCGTGGTAGCCGATGCGTTGCGCGGGCTGGCCGCCGCCCACCCGGACCTGGAGGTGGACCCGGAAGCGCGGGTCGTCGTTCGGAAGGGGGCGCGCGAGGGCGGTCGGGTCGGCCTGGTGTCCGGCGGCGGCTCCGGGCACGAGCCCCTGCACGCCGGTTTCGTCGGGCCCGGCATGCTCTCCGCCGCCTGTCCGGGAGAGGTGTTCACGTCCCCCGTGCCCGACCAGGTGCTGCGGGCGGCCAAGGCCGTGGACTCCGGCCAAGGGGTGCTCTTCATCGTCAAGAACTACACCGGGGACGTCCTGAACTTCGACATGGCCGCCGAACTCGCCGAGGAGGACGGCATCCGGATCCAGCGCGTACTGGTCGACGACGACGTGGCCGTCACCGACAGCCTCTACACCGCCGGCCGGCGTGGCACCGGAGCCACGCTCTTCGTCGAGAAGATCGCCGGAGCGGCCGCCGAGGAGGGCGCTCCGCTCGACCGGGTCGCCGCCGTGGCCGAGCGCGTCGGCAAGGCGTCGCGCAGCTTCGGCGTGGCCCTGAGCGCCTGCACGACGCCCGCGAAGGGCAGTCCCACCTTCGACCTGCCGGACGGCGAGCTCGAACTCGGCATCGGGATCCACGGCGAGCCCGGCCGGGAGCGCCGCCCGATGATGTCCGCCCGTGAGATCGCGGAGTTCGCGGTGGGCGCCGTACTGGACGACCTCGCCGCCGTGGCCCCGGCCGACGGGCCGGTCCTGGCCCTGGTGAACGGGATGGGTGCGACGCCCCTGCTGGAGCTGTACGGGTTCCACGCCGAGGTGGCGCGCGTGCTGGCGGACCGGGGCGTGCCGGTGGCGCGGGCCCTCGTGGGCAACTACGTGACGTCGCTGGACATGGCGGGGTGCTCGGTGACCCTGTGCCGGGCCGACGAGGAAATCCTCCGGCTGTGGGATGCCCCCGTGCAGACCCCTGCGCTGCGCTGGGGCCGCTGATCGGGACCACGGGCCCGGCCCGGACAGATCCTAGGCGGCGGGACGGGCTCCGCCGGCCCTCCGGTGGGCGACGCGGCCGCCGAGGGCTCCGGTGACTCCCACCGCCGCCAGACCGGCCCATCCCCACAGCCTGCCCTTCGCGGGGTGTCCGCTCAGGCGTGCCGCCAGGGAGACCGCGTAGCAGCTGACGGCCGCCGCGTTCGAGACGGCGTGGGCGAGGCCGGTCCGGGCCTGTTCGGGCGGCAGGTCGGCCCAGTCCGCCCAGCCGGCGATCGCGGCCGGCCCCACGCCCGCGAGGCCGACGGCCGTCAGGGTCGTGGCTGCGCGCCGCTCGCCGGGGACGGAGTCCAGCACCGCGGCGGAGAGCCAGCATCCGATGGGCACCTGCACGAGGACGGGGTGGAGTGGGTGCCCCAGCGGCGCGCCCTTCAGCAGGTCCCTCGTCCCGCCCAACGGGAGCGAGCGGATCCCCCGCTGGAGGATGCGGATCGCCGGATCGGCCAAGGTGCTCCGTTCGATGCGGTTCAGGGTGGTCAGCCACCGTCCGGAGGCTGCGTTCAGCGCGAGGCCGACCTTCGCGGGGCTCAGGGCTTCCGTGTTCATGGGTGGCGCCTACCCGCCTTCCGGCATCCGTCCCACGTTGGTGTCGGCCGAATGAGATCGCGTCACCGCTGGACTGCACAGGCTCGCTGTACAGGCGCCCCTCCTTGACAGGCTACGTATCGTTTATCAATGCTATTGATAAACGATACGCTGATACGCGCAGAGCGGGTGAGGGGAATTCATGGACGCCAAGTCCTGGTGGAGCCAGACCGACAGCCGGCTGCTGGAGGCAGCTCTGGGCCTGGCTGCCCTGTTGGTCGGCACCTTCGGCGTGCTGTTTCCGGCCCTCGGAGTGGCGGGGCTGATGGATCCGATGGACACCCGCGAGGTCGAGGCCGCGACAGCGACCCGAGTGCCGGCAATCGTGACCGATGCGGTGACGGGACACGACATGACTCTCACCGGCACCCACCAGGCGGAACTCGTCTTCGCCAACCCGGACCTGGGTCAGCGCCTGCTGCTGGCCGTGCCGGAAATCGTCGACAGCGCGCTCCTGTTCCTCGTCCTGGCCCTCCTCTTCACGATGGCCCGGACCCTGCGCGGCGGCGACGTCTTCGTGCTGGTGAACGCGCGCCGCCTCAGCGTCATAGGATTCGCGGTGCTGGTGCACGCCCTCCTCGCCCCGGTCCTGGCGACCCTCACCACGGAGGTGCTGGTGAGTGACACCCCCATGGCCGAGCAGGTTCCGTTCTCGGTCACCTTCACCGGCGAGTACGTGTTGCTGGCGTTCCTCGTCCTGGGGCTGGGAGAAGTCTTCCGACGAGGAACGAAGCTGCGCGCCGACACGGAGGGTTTGGTCTGATGCCCCCGGAAGAGAAACATCGGGTCCAGGTCCACCTGGACCGACTACTGGCCGAGCGCGGCATGACCCTGTCCGAACTGGCGACCAGGGTCGGGGTGACAGTGGCCAACCTCTCCATCCTCAAGAACGACAGGGCGAAGGCGATCCGCTTCTCCACCCTCACCGCCGTCTGCCGCGAACTGGACTGCCAACCCGGCGACCTGCTCAGCATCCGCAACGACTGACCCCGTCCCGCAAGACCCGGACAGCGGGGTGTCGATCCGTCGCACCGTTCGCGTGGCGACGGATCGACACCACCGCGCAGGAGGGCCACCCCTTCCTGTGAACGTCATGTCCGCCCTGCTCGCGGCAGTGGCCGCGATCCCGATATGACTGATCCACCCATGCGAGTGGATCGTCCGCCCGCCCATGCCCGGTGGCGCACGGCCCTCTATATACAGGTGATGTCGCTCACCCCACCGTTCGCCTGATGGGTCGTCACGTCATGCTGAAGGTCGCTCTCCCGGTCCTCGCCGCCTCGTTCCTGTTCTCCGCCGCCCTCGCTCCGTCCGCCTCGGCGGCGCCCGCGGCGGAGGACGAGACCACCACCCCTTGTGGACCGGTGGTCGAGTACCGCGCCGTCGACTGGTGGCGCACCACCACCATTCCGCAGATCGCCCGCTCCGTCGCGGCCCAGGCGTCCAACGAGCGCTGGCAGTGGCGCAATGACGTCAACACGCTGTGGCGCGGCGACACCAGGGAGACCGTCGAGGAGATCTTCCGCACCGGGTTCACGCCCCGGGGCGACCGGCTCACCCCGCTGGCGGAGTACATCGTCAAGGGCGGCGGCCAGCTCAGCGCCCACCTCAGCACCAGCTGCGACGTATCGGTGGCGAAGAGGTTCGCCACCTACGGTGCGGAGCAGACCGGCTGGGTGTACGAGATCTACGCGCCCGGCGGCATCGACGTGAACGCGACCGCGCGGGTGAACAACTACCAGTCACCGTACCTGTGGAACAAGGAGATCGACTTCCCCGGCGGCGTCGGGGGTAACTTCATCAAGGGCGCGTGCAAGTACCGGCTGACCGGATCCGACCCGGTCACCAACGAGAAGACCTGGGAGCGGCTCGGCTGCAAGGACAACGCCGGCTTCGCGCCCTACAAGTCCGAACCGACCGCCTACACCCTCGCGCGCTGAGGCCGGCCGCGAGACGTCCTCCGGCCGGCCTCCGACCACAACGCCCGCAGCCCGGCCCGTGCGCCCCGCCGACTCCTGCGGGCTCCGCGTCGGACCGGGCGAGGGGGCGCGGGCTCGTACCGCGAGCCAGCCGGTATGCGCATCGCGCAGGGCTGACCTGCGACATCTTCGCTTGTCGAAGCCGTCACGGTGCACCAGTGTGGCGCGCATGACCTCACCGCACGCTCATGACACGGACCCCGCCCACCTGGGTGGCGAAGCTACCGCCGACTCCCCCGCCGTGCCCGGCGCCGTGCTCGCACCGCTCCACGCCTACGTCCGCGGACACGCCACCGGCGACCCGGCCCACTTCCGGCAGGCGTTCCTGCCCACCGCCCACGTCGAGGGGATCCGGGACGGCGCGTTCGTCTCGTGGCGCCTGGACGACTACTGCGCCCTCTTCCCCGGCCGGCCTGCTCCCGACGAGGCGGCCCGGTCCCGTCGGATCGACACCGTCGGCGTCCACGGCACCGTCGCTACCGCGACCATGACGCTTCGCCACGGTGCGGCCACGTTCACCGACGTCTTCCTTCTGGTCCGCGTCGACGAAGGCTGGCGCATCGCCAACAAGGCCTATCACCGGCATGAGTGAGAGACCTTCAGCAACATCCGGCACTCGACGCCCGAGTTCCCCGCGCTGATTTCTTAGCAGGGGAAGCCAACAATTCTCCTGGTCCGTCAACGAACGACTAGAAAGGATCGCATCAGACCGAACCCGACCCCCGATGAGGGTGCGGAACCCGTCGGTGGTCGGAATGACGGCGAAGGCGGTGAGCGTATGTCTGAGTCCGGCCCGAGCGATTGCGGCGGGACCATTGTCGCCCAGTCCGGTTCCCGGACCTCTTCCCCGGCAGGCCGGCCATGCTGATGCCCATCCTGTTCTCTCCCGCGCAGGCCTCGGCCCACGAGTACCGCTCCCTGACGTCGACCATCCGGGCGAAGGCGGAAGACGGGCAGGGATTCTTCGGCGGCGCCGGGCGCAAGGAGGGCGAAATGCCGTTCCTTCCGCTCCGCCTCGGACTGCGGGGGCTGTTCGTCGAGCTCTTCATCGAACTCCGCCCCCGCAATACGAGCCTGCGCATCGCCGGATTCCGCAAGCTCGTGGAGAACGGACAGACCCCACCGGATTCGTACGTGCACCACGTGCGCGACTCGGCGGTACCGCAGGGCCTCCACCGGACGGAGACCCTGCCGTTCGGCGGGGCCCGCGCCGACCTGGAATCGGCTGCCGCCGTCCGGCGCGCCGGGATCCTGATCGGACGCCGGGCCCTGAGCCTCGCCGTGATCCGGCTGCACCAGAACTGCGACCCACAGAGCACCGCCTACGGAATGCTCGTGCTCTCGGAAATGCTCTGCGAGGCCGCCCGGTACCCCGCCCTGGCCGATGCGATGTCCCGACTCTGGATGAGCGGCGGCCGGCTGTAGTCCGTGCCCCTGACCACGGACTACAGCCGGTCGAGGGTCTGGCCGCTCAGAGGGTCTCACTGAGCGAGTCCGCCAAGCGGCGCCGGGCCGTTCGGGTCGCGGGCAGGGCGGCCGCCGACACCGCGCCCACCACCGATCCGGCGATCACCGTCAGCAGCACCGGCAGCGGAGGCAGCTGGGCGATGCCCGCGCCGATGCCGCTCGACGCTCCCTGGGTGTCCACCAGCCAGGTGCCGGACAGGACACCCACGGCCGTGCCCACCAGTGCGGCCGCGAGCGCGGTCAGGCCGGCGGCCGTCACGATCATCGCGCCGATCTGCCGGGGCGTGAGCCCGATCGCCTTCAGCGCGAGCAGGTCGCGGCCCCGGTCGCGCACACCGGTGCCGATCAGGGTCAGCAGTTCGATCAGCCCGATGAGGGCCAGTACGGCGATCAGGGCACCGATCACCCCGCGCGCCGGTCCCAGACGGTCCGCCGGGTTGGGCGTCTCGCGGATGTCGAGGGCCGCTCCGGCGGCAGCGGCGAGGGCGCTGCTCACCGATCGGGGGTCGGCGCCTTCGCGCAGTTCCAGGGCGTGGTAGGCGGGCCGCAGCTGCGGGTCGCGCTCGCGCAGCGCGTCGAGGGTCGTGGTGATCACCCGGCCGCCGGATTCGGGCTCGATGGTGCGGCCGACGAGGTGCAGGATCTGCGGCCGTCCGCCGACCGTCATCCGTACCCAGTCGCCGACCCGTACGCCGAGGAGGTCCAGCAGCCCCTGCCCGGCCACCGCCTCGTCGGGGCCGGCGACCGCGCGCCCTTCGACCACCGCGGAGGGGTAGGGCCGGAGCGCCGTGCCGAGGCCGCGCAGGGTGATGGTTCCGGTCTGTCCGGGGACGAGCGCCGCCATCTCGGCGGCCGGGTGGACGGCCTCGACGTCCTCGGCCGCCGCGAGGATGCCCTCCAGCTCCGCGTCCGACGGCCCGGCGGGCTGCTCGGCGCGTACGGTCAGTGCCGCGGCCAGCCCCATCTGCGCGGGCCGGCTGCGGAACTGGTCCAGGGTCGACCAAGCCACCAGGGCGACCGTGATGAGCACCAGCGGAAGCGCGAGCCGCGCGACCGGCACCAGCGTCCGTCCGCGCCGGGGGAAGGCCGCGCGCCACCCCAGGACCAGGGCGGGCGGGACACGCACGCCGAGCGCCCGCTTGCCGAGCGCGGTCATCGGGGCGGCGGACGGGAGTGCGGCCCGGGCGACCGGCACCGGTGGCACCCGTCCGGCCCGCCAGGCCGAGAGCCCCGTGGAGGCCGCGATCAGCAGCACCGCGCCGACGGGTATGCCGATCATCAAAGCGGTATGGCCGGGCAGGTCCTGCCACACGGCGGCGGCCTCCCCGATCCGCCCCGGTATGCGGGCGCCGAGCAGGGCGATCGCCGTGGTGCCGAGGGCCACGCCGAGGAGCGCGAAGGCCAGGTGCTGCACGAGGAAGCCACGGGCGACCTGGCCGGGGGTGAAGCCGATCGCCTTGAGCACGGCGATGTCCCGCAGCTGGCCCCGGACACGGGCGCCGATCGCGCCGGACGCGGCCAGGGCGGCCGCGAGCAGGGCGCCGAGGCCGAATACGGCGAACATCGCGCCCAGGAGCCGGTCGTCGCCGCCCGCGTCGGCGCGAGCCTGCTGCCACTTGGTGACCTCGGCCACCCGGTCGGCGCCGAGTACGGTGACCGCTCGCTGGACGATGAAGTCCGTGTCGGCCGGGTCCTCCAGGCGCAGCCCCACGCTCTGCCCGGTGTCCGCACGGGCGATCCCGTCGAGCGTGGCGGGGAGCACCCAGCCGATGCCCGCCACGCCGCCGGGCTGGTAGCGGGGCTCGGCCACGTCGGCGGTTCCGCTCACCCGCAGCAGGTGCGCGGCGCCGTCCGGCCCGGTGACGCGTACGGTGTCGCCCGGCTCCGCCCAGAGCGCACGGGCGACCGAGGTCTCCAGGACAACGGATCCGGCGTCCGGGCCCCCGCCGGCGTCCGGCGCGGTGAGCCAGCTGCCGGCGCCGACGAGCGGCCGTCCGGTTCGCGGCGGCTCCGCCGGGGCGGCGCGGAGCGTCACCCCGGCCCGGGCCCCGCGGGACTCGACGGTCGTCGCCGCCGTGCGGTAGGGCCCCGCCAGTGCCTGGACCCCTTCCACACCCGACAGGGCCTCCGTGTCCGCACCGGCGCGGGTGTGCAGCCAGATGTGGGCACCGTGGGACTGGTTGAAGACCCGCTGCCAGGGGTTCGCGGCGTAGCCGAAGAGCGCGCCGGCCAGCAGGAGCGAGGCGATGACCCCGGCGCTGGCCAGGACCACGAAGAGGGCTTCACCGCGGTGTGCGCGGAAGTCGGCCTGCGCCCAGCGCAGGGTGGCCCGCACGCTCACTCCTTCAGTTCGAGGACGCCGGTGACGCCGCCGGCCGGCCCGGGGCGTCCGCCGCCGAGCGGTGCGTCGTCGGCTATGCGGCCGTCGAAGAAGCTGATGACGCGGTCGGCGGCGCTGGCCATCCGGGCGTCGTGCGTGACCATCATGATCGTCTGTCCGCGCTGGTGGAACCGGGTGAGCAGCCGCAGCACCTCACGCGTGCCCTTGCTGTCGAGGCTGCCGGCCGGTTCGTCGGCAAGGAGCAGCCGGGGGTGGTTGACCAGGGCGCGGGCGAGCGCGACCCGCTGCTGTTCGCCACCGGACAGTTCTCCGGGCATGGACCGCTCACGGCCTTCGAGGCCGAGCTCGGCGAGTAGTTCGGCGCGGGAGTCGCGGGCGGCCTTCGGGGAGGCGCCGGCGAGCAGGGCGGGCAGTTCGACGTTGTCGGCGACGGTGAGGTTGGAGACGAGGTTGAAGAACTGGAAGACGACGCCGATGCTGCGGCGCCGCAGCACGGCCCAGCGGGCCTCGCGGTATGCGTCGACCCGCTCCCCGTCGAGCCACAGCCGGCCGCCGTCGGGCCGCTGGAGCCCGCCGATCAGGTGCAGCAGTGTGGACTTGCCTGCTCCGGACGGTCCGGTGACGGCGACGAACTCCCCGGGTTGGACGGACAGGTCCACACCGCGTACCGCGGGCACCGGCGCGCCTTCGCCGTGGTGCGTCTTGGTCAGGCCTTCGGCGCGGACGAGGGGCACCTCGGGGCGGACGGCGGGCGGCACGGCCGGAGCGGCCGTGGCGTCGTCGCTCATTCCAGCTCCTCCTGACAGCGTTCCAGCCAGTCGAGGTCGGCCTGCAGGTGCAGCATGGCGCCCTCGATCAGCAGTTGGGAGATCTTGTTGTCGCGGTCCTCGGCCGCGGCCAGCTTCGACAGGTCCCGCATGGTGTTGAGGTACTGGCGCCGCTGCTTGTTGATCAGGGCGATCGGATCGGCCAGGCCCGAGCGCGGTGCGAGCGCCAGCTTCATGAAGAACTCGTCCCGGACGCGGGGTTCCTCGGCGGTGTCCTCGAACCACGCCAGTACGGCTTCGCGCCCGGCGTCCGTCAGTTTGTACGTGCGTTTGTTGGGGCGGCCCGACTGTTCGACGTCCTCGCCCTCGATCAGGCCGCTCTTCTCCAGCCTTCCGAGGGTGACGTAGATCTGGCCGACGTTGGGCTGAGGGTACGCGGCGCCCAGGAGCTTCTCAAGGTCCTGCTTGAGCTCGTAACCGTGCGCAGGGCTACGGGTGAGGAGCGCAAGGAGCGCCAGCCGCACTCGGCCCCTCCTTCCCGCTCCGTAGTCAACCGTTCACTGGTGCTCGGCCGGATGTGGCCGGAGTCTGTCTTGTCTGCCTGGACGTCTAGTATCGCCCATGCCTAACGGGTATATATAGGCCACGATGGTCGGCAGTGCAGCCGGATCGTGTTCTGGGAGGAATCTATGCGGTGGATGCGTGCCGCGGGTAGAGCTCTCCTGGTCGCAGCGGTCCTGCTGGCCGGGTACGCCGGTCTCGGCGTACGCCCCGGCGCGGGTACTGCCGCCTCCGATGCCCGAGGCCCCCTGACGCTCGTGACGGCGGGCGACCTGACCGACTACCTCGGCCCCGTCCTCGACGACTGGAACGCGAGCCGTCCCGGCGAACGCGTCACGCTCGTCGAGCTGCCCGACTCGGCCGACGAGACCCGGGCCCAGATGATCAGCGAGCTGCGGTCCGGCCGCGACCGGTTCGACGTGCTGAACATCGACGTCGCCTGGACCTCCGAGTTCGCGGCCGCCGGATGGATCTCACCGCTCGATCGGGACCGGTTCCCGCTGGATGCCTTCCTGCGGCCGGTCGTGGACACCGCGACCTTCGACGGACGACTGTACGCGGTCCCGTACGTCACGAACGCGGGCCTGCTCTACTACCGCAAGGACATCCTGGACCTGGCGGGCGAGAAGCCCCCGCGGACCTGGTCCGAACTGGCCCGCCAGGCGCGCACGCTCGCCCCGCTCCACGGGCTGGACGGCTACGCGGGCCAGTTCCTCCCGTACGAGGGGCTCACCGTCAACGTCACCGAGGCCGTGCACTCGGCGGGCGGCGCGATCCTGCGCGACGAAGGCGCCCGGGTCGCCGTGGACTCGGACGGGGCGCGCGCCGGACTGCGGTTCCTCGCGGACGGGGTGCGGGAGGGATGGATCTCCCGCGAGGCGCTCGGCTACAAGGAGGAGGAGTCCCGGAAGGCGTTCCAGGACGGACGGCTGCTGTTCCTGCGGAACTGGCCCTACGTGTACGCGGACGCGAGCGCGGCCGGGTCGGAGGTCGCGGGCAGGTTCGGTGCCGTACCGCTGCCGGGAGCGGACGGGCCCGGCACCAGCGTGCTCGGCGGCTCCAACCTGGCTGTCAGCACCCACGCCCGCCATCCGGCGTCGGCGGCCGACCTGATCTCGTACCTCACCAGTGAACGGGTGCAGCGCCGGGTCCTCACCGAGGGGGCGCTGCCACCGGTGCGCGCCGCGCTGTACGAGGATCCCGCGCTGGTGCGCGCGTATCCCTATCTGCCGACGTTGCGGCAGAGCGTGCTGTCTGCGGCACCGCGCCCCAAAAGCCCGCGCTATGACCAGGTGAGCCTCGCCGTGCAGGCCGTGGGGCAGGACGTCCTGGCCTTGCGTCAGACGCCTGACGAGGCGGTGGAGCGGCTGGCGCGCGAGCTCGCGGCCATTGCCCGCACGGGCTGATCACATTTCCGCATCTCTCTGAGGGCTTCTACTTACATGTTGAGTAGAAGCCCTCTTTCGCATACGCGGCGACTCACGGACAAACCACCCCAGCTTTGACCCGTTTCTGGACACATCGTTGACATCTTCCAGTCGCCGCTACTTAACATGCATGCATAACAGCGCACCTGATCCAGGGCGCTCTCGCATTCAAAGACAGGTCGACGCGAGATGCTCAGCACCCTTCCGGCCGGTACCGGTCACCCCTCCCGCAGCGCCGCCCCCTCCGCCCCGTGGTGGCGCGACGCGGTGATCTACCAGGTCTACGTCCGCAGCTTCCTCGACAGCACCGGGGACGGCGTCGGCGACCTCGCCGGCGTCCGCGCCGGACTTCCCTACCTCAGGAAGCTCGGCGTCGACGGCATCTGGCTCAGCCCCTTCTACCCTTCGCCGCAGCACGACCACGGCTACGACGTCGCCGACTACTGCGGCGTCGACCCGGTCTACGGCGATCTCGCCGAGTTCGACCGGCTGGTCGCCGACGCCCACCGGCTCGGACTCCGACTGCTGCTCGACATCGTCCCCAACCACTGCTCCAGCGCGCACCCGTGGTTCCGCGAAGCGCTCGCCGCGGCCCCCGGCAGCGAGGCACGATCCCGCTTCCACTTCGCCGCCGGCCGCGGTCCGCAGGGCGAGGAGCCGCCCAACAACTGGCGCGCCATGTTCGGCGGCCCGGCGTGGAGCCGGACCACCGGGGCCGACGGCACTCCCGGCGAGTGGTACCTGCACCTCTTCACGCCTGAGCAGCCCGACCTGAACTGGCGCGACCCCGTCGTGGGCGACGACTTCGAGCGCGTGCTGCGCTTCTGGCTGGACCGAGGCGTCGACGGGTTCCGCATCGACGTCGCCGCCGGGCTGTTCAAGCACCCCGAGCTGCCCGACTCGGACGACCCCGGAGCGGACGAGCGGGCCCGCGACGCCGTCAACCAGCTGGCCTGGAACCAGCCCGAGGTGCACGGCGTGTGGCGCCGGTGGCGCGCGGTCTGCGAGGAGTACACCGCTCGGGACGGCCACGAGCGGCTGCTGGTCGGCGAGGTGTCCGTGCCCACCGCACGCGAGCACGCCGAGTACGTCCGCCCCGACGAGCTGCACCAGGCCTTCTTCTTCGACCTGCTCAGCGCGCCCTGGGACGCCGAGGCCTTCCGCACGACGATCACCGACGCGATGCGCGACATCGCCGGCACCGGCTCCACCGTCACCTGGGTCCTCAACAACCATGACCAGGTCCGCACGGTCACCCGCTACGCGGGCGAGCCCGGGGTGGAGGGCAGCGGGCTGGGCGCGGCCCGCGCCCGCGCAGCGGCCCTCCTGATGCTCGCCCTGCCCGGCGCCGCGTACGTCTACCAGGGCGAGGAGCTCGGCCTCCCCGAAGTCCTCGACCTGCCCGACGAGGTCCTCACCGATCCGATCTTCCGCCGCACGGGCAGCCGCAAGCACGTACGGGACGGCTGCCGCGTCCCCCTGCCCTGGTCCGGGCACGCCTCGCCCTTCGGCTTCAGCCAGGAGACGGCCGGCGTCAAGCCGTGGCTGCCGCAGCCCGACTGGTTCGCCGAGCACGCCACCGACCGCGCGCTCGCCGACACCCGTTCCTTCTGGCACCTCTACCGCGAAGGACTCCAGCTGCGACGCACCCTGCCGCAGCTCGGCGAGGGCACCCTGCGGTGGCTGGACGCACCCGCGCAGGTACTGGCCATCGCCCGCGGCGACGGCCTGGTCTGCGCGGTCAACTTCGGCACGGAGCCGGTGCCCGCGCCGGTTCCCGGCACTCCGCTGCTCGCCAGCGGCCCCTGCCCCGACGGGGTGCTCCCCGCGGCGACCGCGGCCTGGTGGGCGGGCGAGTACCCGGTCCCCGGCCCGGCCGCCCCGCGGCCCCACCCCCTCGGCCCGTAGCCCTCGCTTCCCAGGCCTCGGCCCGTACCCCTCGGCGCACAGCCCCGCACCCCGCAGCCCCTGTCACCCCGCAATTCCCGAGCAGCCGCTCCCCAACCCCGGATCTCCCCGAAAGGACCCCTCATGCGACGAACCGGCAAGACAACCCGCCGCAGTGCCGCCACCGCCACCGCGGCCCTGGCCCTCGCCCTCGGAACCACCGCCTGCGGCGCCGCCGGGCCCGGGGGCAGCGGCGAGCTCAGCGGCCAGACCGTGACCGTGGCCGGCGTCTGGACCGGCGCCGAGCAGGACAGCTTCAAGAAGGTGCTCGACGCCTTCGCCCAGAAGACCGGCGCCAAGACGGTCTTCGTGCCCTCCGGGGACAACGTCTCCACCTTCGTCGGAAGCAAGATCGAAGGCGGCAACGCACCCGACGTGGTCATGGTTCCCCAGGTGGGGGTGCTCCAGCAGTTCGCGAAGGAGGGCTGGCTGCAGCCGCTGTCCGACCAGACCGCCAAGACCGCCGGGTCCACCCTCGCTCCGGTGTGGAAGAACTACGGCACCGTCGACGGCACCTACTACGGCCTCTACTTCAAGGCCGCCCACAAGTCGACCGTCTGGTACTCCCCCGAGGCGTTCGCCCAGGCCGGCGTCGGCGAACCCAAGAGCTACAGCGACATGCTCAAGGTCGGCCGCACCCTCGCGGACTCGGGCCGCCCGGCCTTCGCCATAGCCGGCGAGGACGGCTGGACCCTCACCGACTGGTTCGAGAACATCTACCTCTCCCAGGCCGGACCGGAGAAGTACGACCAGCTCGCCCAGCACAAGCTGAAGTGGACCGACGAGAGCGTCGTGCGGGCCCTGACGACGCTCGGGGAACTGTTCAAGGACAAGCAGCTCGTGGCCGGCGGCGCGCAGGCCGCGCTCGGCACCGACTTCCCCTCGTCGGTGGCGCAGGTCTTCGGCCCGGAGCCCAAGGCCGGCATGGTCTACGAAGGCGACTTCGTGGGCGGCGTGGCCAAGGGGCAGTTCGGCAAGAAGCTCGGACAGGACGCCAAGTTCTTCCCCTTCCCCTCGGTCGACGGCGGCCGGGCGCCGGTGGTCAGCGGCGGTGACGCGGCGGTCGTCCTGAAGGACGGCAAGAACGGCGAGGCGGGCATGAAGCTGGTCGAGTTCCTCGCGAGCTCCGAGGCCGCCGAGGTCTGGGCGGGCGCGGGCGGATTCCTGTCCCCGAACAACGAGGTCGACTTCGCCTCGTACGGCGACGACACCACGCGCAGCACCGCCAACTCCCTGATCGCGGCCGGCAACTCGATCCGCTTCGACATGTCGGACCAGGCCCCGGCCGCGTTCGGCGGTACCAAGGGCGCGGGCGAGTGGAAGCTCCTCCAGGACTTCCTGCGCGACCCCTCGGACCCGCAGGGCACCGCCACGAAGCTCGAGGCCGAAGCCGCCAAGGCCTACGGGAACTGAGGCGACGCCATGGCTGACACCGTGACCGCCCGTCCGGCGACCGGGCGCCGCCCCGCGGCCGACGGGCGGCGTCGGGCCCAGCGCAGGAGACGCCGCCTCGCGGTGGTCTTCGTCCTGCCGGCCCTGCTGCTGCTCGGCGCGCTGGTCGTCTACCCCGTCCTGTTCTCCTTCGGCCGCAGCCTCTTCGACGCCGACGGCAACCGGTTCGTCGGCGCCGCCAACTACGCGGCGATCGTTCAGGACCCGGCGACCCTCAAGGCCATCCGCAACAGCGCCGTCTGGGTCGTCGTCGCGCCCACCCTGCTCACCGGACTCGGCCTGATGCTCGCCGTGCTCACCGAGAAGGTGCGCTGGGCGACGGCCTTCAAGCTGGTGCTCTTCCTCCCGATGGCCGTGTCGTTCCTCGCCGCGGGCATCATCTTCCGGCTGGCCTACGACCAGGACCCGGACCGGGGCGTCCTCAACGCCGCCGCCGTGGCCGTCCACGACGGTTTCGACGACGCCGCCGCGTATCCGACCGCCCGGGTCCGGGAGGGCTACGGCCTGACGGGCCCGGCGGGCGGCCCGTACACCACGGAGGCGACCCTGCGGCCCGGGGACTCGATCGGCCTCGGGTTCATCGGGATCGCTCCCGACGCGATACCGGCCGGTGCCGGGGCCGCGTCCGATCCGGCCGCCCCGGCGGGTGCCGCACCCGGCCCCGACACGATCTCAGGCGTCGTCCACCTCGACTTCGCACCCGGTGGTGCGGGGACGCCGGGCAGGGTCGACCCGGGTGAGAAGGGTCTGCCCGGCATGACCGTCGAGGCCGTACGGGACGGCCGGGTGGCCGCGACCGCCACCACGGCCGATGACGGCTCCTTCCGGTTCGCCGGGCTGGCCGACGGCGCCTACACCGTCCGGCTGCCCGCGGCCAACTTCGAAGCCCCGTACCAGGGTGTGAGCTGGCTCGGTCCGGCGCTGGTCACGCCCGCCATCATCGGCGCCTACCTGTGGGTCTGGACCGGCTTCTCGATGGTCCTGATCGGCGCCGGCCTGGCCGCCATCCCGCGCGACGCGCTGGAGGCGGCACGCATGGACGGCGCCACCGAGGGCCAGATCTTCCGCAAGATCACCGTGCCGCTTCTCGCGCCGGTGCTCACCGTGGTGTTCGTGACCCTCGTGATCAACGTGATGAAGGTCTTCGACCTCGTGTGGATCATCGCGCCGGGACCGGTCCAGGAGGAGGCGAACGTGCTGGCCACGCGCATGTGGATGGTCTCCTTCGGCGGCGGCAACGACCAGGGGCTCGGCAGCGCGCTCAGCATGGTGCTCCTGCTGCTCGTCGTCCCGGCGATGGTCTTCAACGTCCGGCGATTCCGAAGGAGTGGAGCATGAGCGGCCACAGCACCGCCGAGCGGAACGGCCCGTCCCGGCGGACGACGGCGATGCCTACCGCCGCCGCGTCCGCTTCCCCGTCCCCGTCCCCGTCCACCCTCACACCCGCGCCCCGCGCGTCCTCCGCGTCCCCGTCGTCCACGCCCGGACGGCGTCGCGGGGGCCGGGTCTCGCGCCTCCTGGGCAGCTCCGCCGTCCAGGGCCTCCTGGTCCTGGTCGCCCTCGTATGGATCACACCGCTGGCGGGCCTGCTCCTGTCGTCGCTGCGCTCGGAGCAGGACAACGCCACGGACGGCTGGTGGACCGCACTCGCCGATCCCTCCCAGCTGTCCCTGGACAACTACAGTGCCCTGCTGAAGGACTCCGGAATCGGGGCTGCCTTCTGGAACACCGTGCTGATCTCCGTGCCGACCACGGCCCTGGTGGTGGTCATCGCGGCACTCGCCGGATACGCCTTCGCCTGGCTGGAGTTCCCCGGCCGGGACGGCATCTTCCTTGTGGTCGTCGGGCTTCTGGTGGTACCCGTGCAGATCGGGCTGCTGCCCGTGGCGAAACTCTTCGGTGCGGTGGGCCTGTTCGGGACCGTCTCGGGTGTCGTCCTCTTCCACGTCGCCTACGGACTGCCGTTCGCCATCTTCCTCCTGCGCAACTACTTCGCCGAGATCCCGCGCGAAATGCTGGAGGCCGCCCGGATGGACGGCGGCAGCGAGTGGCGGATCTTCTCCCGGCTGGTGCTGCCGCTCGGGCGTCCGGCCATCGCGAGCCTGGCCATCTTCCAGTTCCTTTGGGTCTGGAACGACATGCTCGTGGCACTGCTCTTCGCGGACACCGGCTCACAGCCGCTCACAGTCGCGCTGCAGTCCCAGATGCGGCAGTTCGGCAGCAACATCGGCGTGCTCGCACCGGGGGCGTTCCTGTCGCTGGTGGTCCCGCTGGTCGTCTTCTTCGCCTTCCAACGGCACTTCGTCCAGGGTGTCATGGCGGGCTCGGTGAAGTAGCACCGGCCGGACCAGGCCCGTACACCGCCTCCGCATGGGTACCCGTACCCATGCGGAGGCGTCCGCGCGCCCCTCAGGATGCGATCAGCGGCGGACGGCGGGCGGCCCACGGCCGGGCCTCCTCCAACTGCGCCGCCACCCGCAGGACGGACACCTCGTCATCGCGGCGGCCCACCAACTGCACGGCGAGCGGCAGGCCGTCCGCGCCGTGGCCCGCGGGCACAGAGGCCGCCGGGTTTCCGGTAACGTTCCACAGCGCGGTGTAGGCGACCATCGGGCGCGAGCGTGCCAGCGTCGTCAGTAGCCCGGCACCCTCCAGCGCGCCCACCGGGCGAGGGCGGGCGGCGACGACCGGGGTCAGGAGCAGGTCCATGGAGATGAACATCCGGTCGGCACGCGCCGCCAGCCGCTCTCCCGCCCGTATCCCGCGTTCCACCGCGGATTCGGGGACGAGCCGGGCGAGCGCGAGGGTGCTCCGGGTACGCGGCTCAAGCAGTTCGGGGCGTTCGACGGCGGCGGCCTCCGCACGCACCCCGCCGCAGAACTGCGCCGCGAACGGGACCGTCGCGTCCGGATAGCGGGGGTTCACCTCCCGTACGTCATGGCCGATTTCACGCAGTGCGCGTACGGTCTCCAGCAGCGCTCCGACGTGCTCGGGGTGCGGGCGCACCCCCGGTACCGCGGGCCTTGCGCAGTAGCCGATGCGCAGTCGGCCGGGCGGGGTCTCCAGGGCCCGCCGCCAGCCGGTGGTGACGGGGCGGGCGCTCCAGCGGTCGGCGGGGGTGGTGCCGGCGAGGACGTCGTAGAGCAGGGCGGCGTCGCGGACGGTACGGGTCAGCGGTCCCACCGTGCCGAGGGCGTACCAGAGGTGGGCGTTCGGGGCGGTGGAGACGCGACCACGCTGTGGCTTGAGGCCGAACAGGCCACAGCAGGCGGCCGGGATGCGGAGGGACCCGCCGCCGTCCCCGCCGAGCGCAGCGCCGACCATTCCGGCCGCCACGGCCGCGGCGCTGCCGCCGCTGGAGCCGCCGGGCGTGCGGGTGGTGTCCCAGGGATTGTGGGCGGTTCCGTGGGTGTCGGACTCGGTGAAGGGCCACTGGCCGAATTCGGGCATGGTCGTCTTACCGATGACGACGGCCCCGGCGGCGCGCAGGCGGCGCACGGCCTCCGCATCGGCGGTGGCGGGGGTGTGGTTGGCCGCACCGCCGAAGGTGGTGACCTGCCCGGCGACGTCGAACTCGTCCTTGATGGCGACGGGCACGCCGTGCAGCGGACCCCGTGCCGGATCCGGTGCGGCCTGCGTTTCGGTGTGCGTGTGCGCGTCCCGAGCGTCGGCCTCGGCCAGGGCTTCCTCGGCGAGTACGACGCGGAAGGCCCCGAGGGAGGGGTCGAACCGGTCGATGCGGCGCAGGGCGGCCTCGACGAGGGCCCGGGAGGTGACCTTGCCGTGGCGCACCAGCTCGGCCTGTCGCTCGATTCCCTGGAACATCAGCTCCGCGTCGTCCCTGTCCATGCCCACTCCTTCGCCCCCTACCTACCGGTAACTCCAGGCAAGGCTTTCGTCCCGCCGCCACCGAGTCAAGCCACCGTTTCGGACGGCGAAGCGGACGTCCCGGGCCGCAGCCCCATCGCCGGATCGGCGTGAGCGTTGACGGGGTGGTGGAGCGGGACGGCGTGCTGGACTTCCTCCGGGGTCGGCTCGGTGACGTGCTGCCGGACGACGATGCGGAAGGACAGCATCGGCAGCTCTTCGCGCAGGCCCGACACCCCTCCGTCCACACGCCACCGCCCCCCTCGGGGGCGGTGGCGTCCCCCGCGGTCCGCCGATTCAGGTGAGCGCGGCGATCACCTCTCGCGCCGCGCGTTCGCCCTCGGTGGCACCGCCCTCCATGAAGCCCTGGAAGTCGTAGCTGCAGTGCTCGCCGGAGAGGTGGACGTTGCCCTGCGCGGTGCCCTCGTACTTCGCGTACCGGTGCAGGTATCCAGTCGGCCAGTACGAGTACGCGCCCAGCGAGTACGGGTTGCGGTGCCAGGCGGAGAGCTGCGCTCGCCCCGTCCACACGGCCTTGGTCTGCGGGAAGAACGCGTCGATCCCGGTGAGCATGCGGTCGGCGAGCCGTCGCACGTACGGGTCGGACTCGGTGGCGAAGGGTGTGGCGGGTGTCAGGGCGCGCGCCAGGGTCCCGCCGCCGTACTGGAGCAGGATGCCGCCGGTGCCGGGCTGGAGCTTGGTGGTGTCCCAGGTCTGCTGGACCTCCGAGTCGGTGAAGCAGTCGCCCGCCGACACCCCGGGCCAGGGGCCGGTGCCTCTCCACGGGCGGGCGGTGAACTGCATGTTGAGCTTGGTGCAGACACCCATCCGGGCGTCGCGCAGCAGGTTTCTCATGAGGGGGTCGAAACCGGCCGCCGAGGTGTCGACGCCCTGGAGTACCGGCAGCGGCAGGCACAGGACGGTGTGATCGGCCACGACCGTACGGGTGGCGCCGGAGTCATCGAAGGTGAGGGTCTGGGTGCCGTCGGCACCGGCGCGCACCGCGACCAGCCGGCGGCCCATGACGATCGAACCGACGGGCAGGGCCGCGGCGATGGCGTTCGGCAGCTGGTCGTTGCCGCCGACGATGTGGTAGCGCTCGTTGGACAGGCCCCAGACGTTGAAGTTCCCGGGGTTGGGCTGGTAGCCCATCAGCAGGACCAGGGCGAGGGCGGACTGCTCGGTGGTGTCGGCCCCGTACTCGACGTTGTAGGCCACGTCGATGAAGCGGCCGAGCGGGGAGTCGTGCCCGCCGGGGACCCGGCTCTCGATCCACGCGTAGAGGGTCATGTTGTCCAGGGCCGTGCCGACGGGGGTGGTGGAGTTCCAGGACACCTCGCCGGAGTCCTGGAGGTCGCGACGCAGCTGCTGGTACACGGCCTTGAAGTCCTTGTCGGCCTGGGTGCGGGAGTAGTAGGAGCCGTTGAACCACAGGACCTCCTCAGCCCCGTTGGGGCCGCCGCCGAGGAAGTCCTCGGTCGGGAGGTCGAAGCGGCGGCAGAGCTCCAGCATCTTCTTGTGGCTGGTGTCTATCAGTTCGCCGCCCACCTCGGAGGTCTGCCCGTACGCCCAGTGGTCGCGCTGCGTCCACATCCGGCCGCCGACGCGGTCGGGGTTGGCTTCGTAGACGGTGCACGGGATACCCGCGTCCTGGAGGGTGAGGGCGGCGGTCAGGCCGGCGATGCCCGCACCGACCACTGCGACGCGTGCCGGTCGGGGCCTTCTGCCGTCGGGGGCGGGGGTGGCGGCGCGAGCCGGGGTGGTAGCCCAGGCTGGGGTGGCAGCGCACGCCACGGCGGTGCCGAGGCCGAGGGCGGCCGCCCGCCGCATCAGGTCCCGGCGGCCGAGGCCGCGTACGTCAGCGACGGGCAGGCGCAGCCGGTGGGCGGCGGCGTGTTCGGCGGTGAGCCGTCGAAGTGCGTGCATGAGGGGCGTACGGGCCATGACGGGGACTCCTTCGCGAGGTGGGCGACTGCGGGCCGGGCGCGCGTGGATCACGCCTGGGCGGATCAGGTGTTCGCGTGGTGCGGGGACGGGCCGGAGGCCGTTCCGCCGGTACCGGGGGCGGTGTCGTCGTCGGTACGCTCCGCGGCGTCCTCCAGAACGATGCGGCCGATGACCTCGTAGCGCTCGGGCGCCTTGGCCTTGAGCCACAGGCCGAGACCCAGTCCGCCGAAGAAGACGGCGCCGACGATCCAGGGGATCAGCTTGAAGAAGACGGAATCGGCGGCGGTTCCGGCCGCGGTCTCCATGTTGACGACGAGCAGGGCCACGACGACGGTCATCGCGATCCCGCCGAGCAGGGGCGCGGTGAAGGTCCTGAACCAGTGCCGGTCCTCGGGGTGGTTGCGGCGGAAGTAGCCGATGACGGCGAAGGAACACAGGGTCTGGACGATCAGGATCGCCATGGTGCCCAGGATCGCCAGCAGCGTGTACAGGTGCAGGTACGGGTCCTGGCCGGTGAGCCAGAAACCTGCCACCAGGGTCACGGCGATGACGGTCTGGACGAGGGAGGCGACGTGCGGGGAGCCGTGGCGCGCGTGGGTCCGGCCGAGCGCCGGGTGCAGGAAGCGCTCGCGGCCGATGGCGTACAGGTAGCGGGCGGCGCACTGGTGGAAGGCCATTCCGCAGGCGAACGAGCCGGTGAGCAGCAGCCACTGGAAGGCGTCCACGGCCCATGCGCCGATGAAGTGCCGGGTGGGGGCGAGGAAGAGGTCGAGGGGGTTGGCGGAGGTGGACAGTTCCACGGATCCGGTCAGGCCGTTGCCTGCGACGGTCATCCAGGAGACGTAGATGTAGAAGAGGCCGACTCCGACGACGGAGATGAGCGTCGCCTTGGGAATGACCCGCTTGGGGTTGCGGGACTCCTCGCCGTACATGGCGGTGGACTCGAAGCCCACCCAGGACCAGAAGGCGAAGAAGAGGCCCAGGCCGGCGGAGGTGCCGGTGAAGGCGTTCCGGGGGTCGACCGGCTCTAGGGGGATCCCGTCGGGGCCGCCGCCGGCGACCAGTACGGCGGTGGCGACGGCGAACAGGACCGCGATCTCGGCGACCAGCATCACGCCGAGTGCCTTGGCGGTCAGGGTGATGTCGAAGTGGGCGAGACCGGCGGTGACCGCGAGCATCCCGGCCGCGTACAGCACCCAGGGGAGGTCGATCCCGAGCTGGTCGTGGACCGTGGTGCGGGCGAAGTAGGAGAAGACGCCGACGATCGAGGCCTCGAAGACGACGTACGCGAGGACGGCGAGCATGCCGGACGCCATGCCGGCGATGCGGCCGAGTCCGTGGGAGATGTACCCGTAGAAGGCGCCCGCGGCGGTGATGCGCTTGGCCATGGCCACGTAGCCGACCGCGAACACGGTGAGGACGGCGGTGGCGAAGAGGTACCCCGCGGGGGCGCCGGTTCCGTTGCCGAAGCCGACCGCGATGGGGAGGTTGCCGGTCATGGCGGTGATGGGGGCGGCGGTGGCGACGGCCATGAAGACGACGCCGACCAGGCCGACGGAGTTGGCCTTGAGGCGCTGGACCTCGCCCGCGGGGCGGGCCGCCCGGGTGGATCGGGGGGTGCCGGTGGAACCGTTGGACATGTCGTCCTCTTCCGCTCGTGCTGGGTGTCCCGACGTGAGGCGGGCCACTCTGGCGGTACGTGACGCGGCCCACAATCGACATGCGGTCCGGTAATCGCCGTGCAGGGACGACAAGTTGTTGGGGCGTCAGATATGGCTGGTGCGCCTTCGGGCGGCGTTTCGGCGGCGTTCGCGGCGGCCGGCCCGGGGGCGGCCGGGCAGGCGGGGACCGATCGGATCTTGTCAGGGTCTGTTCAAGCCGGGTGGTGATGGGCGAGGATCACGGCCGCCCCACCCGTTTCCTTCCCCACCACGCCTTCCCACCCCCGGAGGATGTCCATGACCCGCCGCACACCCCGCGGCATGCTCGCCGCGGCCACCGCCACCGTGGCGCTCTTCTCGCTCGCCGGCCCAGCCGCCGCGCAGCCCTCGACCCCGCCGGCCGGCTCCACCGCGCCGCAGGGCCGGATCTTCATGGTCAACCCCGTCCAGTCCACGGGCGACCAGACGCTCACCGACGGCAAGGACGCCGATTCCGCCGTCCCCGCCGCCGCGTACGCCCTGGCAGCGCTGCGCAACCTGGACGGCGACGGCGGGCTGCACGGCCGCTGGGCCTCCGTGCGCTCGGACACCGGTCCCTCGGCCAAAACCGGCGAGGCCGCCGGGTACAGCCGCCACGACGACCGTTTCGAGCAGGTCATGGCCTACTTCTGGGTCAACGAGGCGCAGGAGTACCTCCAGTCCCTGGGCTTCGGCACCGAGCTGCGGGGCGCCAACGACCGGGTGCAGCACGTTCGCATCAACCAGTGGGGCGCCGACAACTCCTTCTTCACCGACAAGAAGGACGAGATCCGCTTCGGCAAGGGCGGGGTCGACGACGCCGAGGACGCCGAGGTGATCGTCCACGAGTACGGACACGCGGTGCACGAGGCCCAGGTGCCCGGCTTCGGCACCTCGCCCGAGGCCGGCGCGATCGGCGAGGCCTTCGGCGACTACCTGGCCGTCACGGTCGGGGAGCACGCCGTCGCGCGGTACGGATGGACCCGCCGGACCGAGGTGGGCTGCGTCGCCGACTGGGACGCGACCAGCTACAGCGCCGCCCCGCACTGCCTGCGGAGGATCGACGGTTCGAAGGTCTACGCGGACCGCGTCGGCGAGGTCCACGCGGACGGCGAGATCTGGTCCCGGGCCCTGTTAGACATCCGTGGTGCGCTCGGGGCCCGGACGGCCGACCGGATCATCGTGAACGCCCAGTTCGGGTTCGCCCCCGACACCAGCTTCGCGGACGCGGCGCGGACGACGGTGGCGACCGCTGAGCGGATGTACGGCGCCGCGGCCGCGCAGCAGGTCCGCGCGGCCTTCGCGGCCCGAGAGATCCCCGGCGTCTGAGGGGGGGCCGGTCCGGCGTCGTCCGCTCGACGGCGCCGGGCCCGCGGGCGACGTCCGGCGGGAGGGGGCCACGCGGCGCCCGACCGACCCTTACGACATCCCCGGGCCTGACGAGCAACGCGCCGCGCCGCGCCGCCTGATCGTTCACCGGAACAGGATGTCCAAGGCGCCCGCGAGCCACCTCGGCGGCAGCCTCCACCTTCACGCCTCGACGACCTGACGCAAGGCCCCTGTGCAGGCCGCCTTTTCATCGCAACCGAACGGGCTCGCTAGCGGGTGAGGGTGGCCGCGTGGTCGGGGACGGGGCGCTGGAGATCCTTGGGCGGACGTACGTACCCCGTCGACGGGGGCCGCGGTGGGAGGGCGAGCGACGGCAGGGCCACGTCCTCGTACGGGACCGAGGAGAGCAGGTGGGCGATCATGTTGAGTCTCGCGCTGCGCTTGTCGTCGCTTTCGACCACGTACCAGGGACAGTCCTCGGTGTCCGTGTGGACGAGCATCTCGTCCTTGGCCCGCGAGTACGCCTCCCAGCGGGTGAGGGACTCCAGGTCCATCGGGGAGAGCTTCCAGCGGCGCAGCGGATCCTCCGTGCGGCGGCGGAAGCGCTCCTCCTGGACGGCGTCGCTGACGGAGAACCAGTACTTGCGGAGCAGGACCCCGTCCTCCACCAGCATGCGTTCGAAGACGGGGCACTGGCGCAGGAAGCGCTGGTGCTCCGCGGGGGTACAGAAGCCCATCACGTGTTCCACGCCGGCACGGTTGTACCAGCTGCGGTCGAAGAGCACGATCTCGCCGGCGGCCGGCAGGTGTTCCACGTAGCGCTGGAAGTACCACTGGCCGCGCTCGCGTTCCGTGGGCTTGGGCAGGGCCGCGATGCGGGCCACGCGCGGGTTGAGGTGCTCGGAGACCCGCTTGATCGTTCCTCCCTTGCCCGCGGCGTCGCGCCCCTCGAAGATCACGACGAGTCGGGCGCCCTCCGTACGCACCCATTCCTGGAGCTTGGCCAGCTCCGTCTGCAGCCGCAACAGCTCCTGCTCGTAGACCGCCTTCTTGAGACCCATGGCGCTCGCCTCCCCGTCGTGATCGGGTGTGTCCTGTGTCGTACGCCGATCATGTCAGCCACGGCGGCCGGTGACCCGGAACAAGTGCCGTGCGGCCTCCGGGGTAACGCCGGACGACGGGTTGCCCGAGGCCACGCCGGCGGGACGCGGGCTGCTGTCGGGGAGGTCCGCGGACCACCGCACGCGGCGCACCGGCGGGGACGAGCGTGCGCACGGTCAGACCTCCTGCGGGAGTGGGGTGTCGGGTGCTGGTCCGACGCTTTCCATGGTTCCGGCTCGTCCCGGTCCGGGCCTCCCGCTGCCGGGGGGACCGTCTCCCCCGGATGGGGGAATCGGCGGTGGCGCTAGGGTGAGGCCATGCCCGCCATGATCGACCCGTCGCAGCGGACCCTGCGACTGGAACCCGTCACTGCCGACAACTTCGACGCGGTGTGCGCCGTGCACGTGCGCCCCGACCAGGCACACCTGGTCTCCCCCGTGGTCAAGTCGCTCGCCGAGGCCTACGTCCACCCCGCCGCCGCCTGGCCGCGGGCCGTCGTCGACGGCGACGACGTCGTAGGCTTCGTGATGGCCTTCCACGACATCGTCTGGAATCCGGCGGTCGACCCGGACGACCGGCGCAGCGGCATCTGGCGTTTGAACATCGACGCCGGCCGTCAGGGCAAGGGCTACGGCCGTTTCGCCGTCCGTGCCGTCATCGAGGAGATCCGGCGCCGCGGCACCCACCGGACGGCGCACGTCAGCTGGCACGGCGGCTCCGGCAGCCCCGAACCCTTCTACCTCGGCCTTGGCTTCGTCCCCACCGGCGAGCTCATCGGTGAGGAGCGCGTCGGCGTCCTCACCCTGGACCCGGCCGCCGCGCCTGCGGCCGGCTGAGGACCACCGTGCCCCCTGACCCCGGCGCCGGGCCGGCGTCGGGCCCCGAGGCGTGCGCGCGATAGGCCTGCGGGCTCGTCCCCCGGACCCGTTTGAAGGCCGCGGACAGGGCGAAGGCGCTGCCGTACCCGACCCTGCGGGCCACCTTCTCGACCGTGGCCTCCGGCTCCCGCAGCATGTCTGCCGCCAACGCGAGCCGCCAGCCCGTCAGATAGCCGACCGGCGGCTCCCCCATCACCTCTTTGAACCGGCGTGCCAGCGACGCCCGCGACACCCCCACCCGCACGGCCAGTTCCTCCACGGTCCACCCGTGGGCCGGGCTGTCGTGCAGCAGCCGCAGGGCCGGGCCGACCACCGGATCGCTCTGGGCCCGGAACCAGGCGGGCGCACTCGAGTCCGCGGCCGAGGGCCACGCTCGTAGGACCCCGATCAGCAGCAGGTCCAGCAGCCGGTCCAGCACCACCTCCTGGCCCGGCGCCTCGCTGGAGATCTCGGAGGCGAGCAGGTCGATCAGCGTCGTGTCCGCCGCTCCCGCCGGCCTGACCAGGAGTGTGGGCAGAGCGTCCAGCAGCCGGCGGCCGATCTCACTCGGTGCCTGATAGGTACCGCTGAGCATCACCGCCGAACCAGCGTCCTCGCGGGCCGCTCCCCATGTCCGTACGCCCAGTGCCATGGACTCCGTGACGTCCTCGCCCTCCGGCGTGCTGCACCGCTGGTCCGGCCCCACCGTCACCGTCACCGCAGTGTCCGGGGCGTCGGCCACCGTGTACGGGTCGGGCCCGCGCACCACCGCCACGTCGCCCGGGGCGATCAACACCGGCTCGCCCCCGTCGGGCAGCATCCACGCCGACCCGCGCACCATCGTCGCCACGGAGAGCGGGGCACGGTCCTCGATCCGCATGGCCCACGGCGGGTTCAGGACGGATTTGAGGAGGAAGGCACCCCGGGCCTGCGGGCCTGCGAGCAGGCCGGTCAGCATGTCCATGTGCACATCTTCTCCGCCCCACCGCTCCGGGGTGACGTGCGGTCGGGCCGGTCGGGTCGCATCAGGCGGAGGGGACGTCCCAGACGCCGGTGGCCGCCGCCTCGCGGGCGAAGTCCGCGAAGTCCCTGGGCCTGCGGCCCAGGACCTCTTCCACCCCGTGGACCAGGTGCGCGTTGCGCCCGTCCAGGATCAGGGTGAACAACTCGGCGAAGTCCTCCGGGAGGCCGTGCTCGCGCAACTCCGCCCGGTAGGCCTCGTCGGAGACCGGAACGTAGACGATCTCACGGCCAGTGGCCTTCGACAGTTCGGCGGCGACATCCGCGAAGCTCATGAGCCGCGGACCCGACAGCTCGTACGTCCGGCCGATGTGGCGGGCGTCGGTCAGTGCGGCCACCACCACGTCGGCGATGTCCCCGGTGTCGACGAACGCCTCCGCCCCGTCCGCGGTCGGCAGGGCGATCACGCCGGCCAGCACCGGGTCCAGGAAGAAGCTCTCGTCGAAGTTCTGGTTGAACCAACTCGCCCGCACAATGGTCCAGTCGGCCCCGGACTCCTTCAGCCGCTCCTCGCTGCGCTGCGCGGCCTCCTCGCCCCGCCCGGACAGCAGCACGAGACGGCGTGCTCCTGCGGCGACCGCCACCTCGGCGAAGGCGCCCACCTGCTCGACGGCGCCGGGGAAGGCCAGGTCGGGGTAGTACGTCACGTACACCCGATCGACGCCTTCCAGCGCCGGAATCCAGGTCGCCGGCTCGTTCCAGTCGAAAGCCGGTTCCCCGCCGCGGGAACCGACCCGCACGGGCCGCCCCTGGGCCGTGAGCTTCTCGGCGACCTTGCGGCCGGTCTTGCCGGTTCCCCCGATGACGAGGGTGATGGCCTGGCCGGTGGTCTGCGTGTCGTGCTTCGTCGTCTTCGTCGTCTTCGTCATGACCTCAGTCAAGACGAGCCGCACGAGACGCGACATAGCCGAAACGCTCATCCGCATACGCGAGCGTCTACGCGGGGAGGAGGGAGGAGGGTGTCGATCGGTGACCGCACCGGAAGCCTCCGCCATCCCGGCGCGGTGGCCGGCGGGCCGCCCTCCGAAGCCACGTGCGGCGCGGACACGGGTGGACAGTGGTGGGCACCCGACGGCGCCGCCGGGGCTGGAAAGCGGACACGGCTCGGAGCGACGCTGCATCACGGGGCGAGGCAGCGCAGCGACGCGTTCGACCGGCCCCCGCACCCGCACCCGCACCCGCACCCCGAAGGAGTCCCCTCATGGCATCCCGCCCGTTCCGCGCCGTCAGCACGCTGACCGCTGCCGTCGCGCTGTGCGCAGCCACCTCGACCACCGCACATGCCGCGCAGGACACCGGCCGGTGTACGCCGAAGGTCGTCACGGCCTGGGCCGACGCCTGGAACGGCACCGACCCCAGGGCCCTCGGTGCCCTGTTCACCGCCGACGGCACCTACACCGACGAAGCCGTGGGCATCACCTTCCGCGGCCGCAAGGAGATCTCCGGGTGGAAGGCCCGCGCGGACTCCCTCATCGACGGCGTCCACGTCACCGTCCGCACCGCCCGCCTGGACGGGCACCGTGTGACCGTCCAGGCCGTCTACTCCGGCCATCTCAAGGGTGCTCCCAAGCCGTTCGCCGTACCGATGACCACCGTCCTCGACCTCGGCAGGAACCACCGCCGGATCGCTTCCGACCAGGACCACTACAGTCTGGCCGCCGTGCTCAGCCAGTCCGGCCTACCCGCAGACTGGACTCCGTCCGCCAACTGACCCGCGCCAGGCCGGTACCCTGCCGGATACCGGCCTGAACGCGCCGGACGAGCCCTGCGGGGCGATGCACAGGCCTTCCCCCTTCCACTTCGTGTTGCAGGGGATCACGGCGCAGGTCTCGCCGACCACCAACACCGCCCCGTCGTCGTGCAGATGCTCCACACGTAGGCCCGCGCGTCGTCGCGGACCCGGTCGGCGTCCCACTCCGCCCGCCCGAGCAGGTGCTGCATGCCGTCCGGGGTCCTGCCCCGGCCCACTCGGCAATGGTCCAGCAGTTCTTGCGCGGCAGGTCCGACGGCAGGCCGAGTACCGACGCCCTTGCTCGGCGGCGGATCGACCCGCGTGGGCCGTTCCGCCATCCGGCTCATCAGGCCCTCGAACGCCTGCTGCGAACAGGGCAGTTCCGCTGTGACCTGCGGGCACCGCGTGATCGTGAGTCTTCACACACCGGTGATCAAGGGTGGCCGCACCCGTCTCCACAGCGCGTCAGGGTCGCGCAGCGTCTGTCTCCCGTCCGGTGTCTGGAGGCTTGTGCAACATGGCGAAGTCTGGTGGGTCTGGTTCGACGAGCGGAGGTTGGTCGTGCTGCTGTCGGGAGACGACGCCTCCGGGATCCGGGTGAGAGGTCGTTTTCGTCCGATGTTTCATCCCGAGATGAGCTGTTTGGTGGGCTTCTTCGAGTCGCGCCAGGAGATGGTGTTCTCGCCGGTCAGGCGGCGGGCCATGAGGTCGGTCATGGCGAGGTGGATGACGGCTTCAGAGCGCGTGGGCAGGGTTTCGTAGTCGCGGGCCAGGCGTCGGTGGAGCATGAGCCAGCCGTAGGTTCGCTCGACCGCCCAGCGCTTCGGGATGGGAGTGAAACCCCTGGTCCCAGGCTTGCGGGCGGTGATCTCCATGTCGATTTTGAGGGTGGCCGCGTGCTCGACGAGGTGCTGGCGGTAACCGCCGTCAACCCACACCCTGCGGATCGCAGGGTGTTCGGCGGCGACCTGGTCCAGGAGCCGGGTGCCGGCTACGGAGTCCTGCACGCTCGCCGCGGTGACCAGCGCGGCGAGGATCAGGCCGAGCGTGTCCGTGACAATGCTTCGCTTCCTGCCGACGATCTTCTTGCCGGCGTCGATGCCCTGGCTGCGGGCGGGGACGCTGGTGGACGTCTTGACGCTCTGCGCGTCGATCACGCAGGCCGTCGGCTCCGCGTCCCGCCCTTCCTTCTCTCGCAGAAGCTGCCGGAGCAGGCCGTTGAGCTGGGCGAACACACCCTCGTCCGCCCATTTGGCGAAGTAGCCGTAGACCGTGTTCCCCCCTGGGAGACGGTTTACGGGTTCTTCTGGCGCTGGAACCGGGCCGGTGTGATTACATCGATCCGTGACCAGCTGAGGCGGAGGGTCCGTACGAACCTCGGACGCTGCCCCAACCCGGTCACCCTGATCATCGACTCCCAGTCCGTGAAAGCCGCCGAGACGGTCTCGAAGACCACCCGCGGCTACGACGCCGGAAAGAAGATCAACTGGCGCAAGAGACACATCGCGGTCGACACCAAGGGCATGCCCGTCATGATCATGGTGACCCCAGCAGACGTGACCGATCGCGACGCCGCCCGCGAGATGCTCTTCCGCCTTCGCCTCACCCACCCCGAGATCACCCAGGTCTGGGCCGACTCTGCCTACGCTGGCCAGCTCGTCGACTGGGCCCGCAGCTTCCTCGGCATCACCCTCCACACCGTCTCCCGACCCAAGGGCGCGAAGGGCTTCGTCGTCCTGCCGCGGCGCTGGCGTGTCGAACGCACCATCGGCTGGATCATGAAGGCCCGCCGCAACGTCCGCGACTACGAGCGACTGCCTCAACACGGTGAAGCCCATATCAACTGGACACTCATCACCCTCATGACCAGGCGACTTACCCGCAAGGGCCCCCGTACCGACAGCTGGGCAAGGAAACCTGCGGCGAGCTCGGCCGAGGCCCCGGCTCAGTCCGCCGCCGGTGCCGACGCCAGCTGACGTTCAGCCTTCTCAAGCCACGCCAGATACCAGCGCGTGAAGGTCATCGGTGCGCCGGTCTCATCGAGGAGCGGTTTCAGGTCCTCGTCATCGGCCCTGTTGTCGGACCAGATCCGCCCACGCTCGGGGCCGCTGATGATCAGCCACTCGCGGGCGGCGCAGCCCAGCGTTGAGATCACGATCGCGCCGATCGTGCGGTCCGCCGACCACATCAGGGGTTCCCAGCGCTCTTCCCAGGCCTCAATGGCGTCATCGAAGTCCTCGATCTCCTCGAAGTCCTCCTCCTCCGGATGCTCGGACAGCAGCAGCTGGACAGCTTCGGGATCGGCGCCTTCACGCGGGAATGGCTCGGCCAGTCGGGACAGGTCAGCCAGCTCGGCTCCGTCTCCCTCCCACCGCCAGCGACCCTGAATGAGTCGAACCGGATACACCCCATATGAGGGCCCGGCGCCACCGGCGCCGACATGGAGGAGGAAGCCGCGGTAGTCCCCGGGCAGCGACACACCCGTCTGACCTTCGAGATCGGCCAGCTCTGCCGGAGTCAAGGGGTCCTCAAGGAAGAACTTGTGCCCTACCGCGCCGAAGACGCGGTCACCACCTGGCGCGGCGCTGAGGGCCTGCACCCGCTCGCACACCCCCACCCATATCGAGTCATCCATACGCCGAGCCTATGCGCGACGAGCCTGGCCGACCGGGGCGGGGTTGGACTACGAAGAACTGCAGGTCAGCCATCAAAAACAGGCACTGATGCAGCTCGTCGCTCTGGCAGGCGTCGACCTTGACGGTCTGGGCATCGAAGTGACGGTGGGCGCCGGTGAAGGAGTGCCGTTCGAAGGCGTGCTACGGCTCGCGTTCCCGCGTCCAGGCTTCATGCCTTGCACGTGGCTGACCACCGTGTCACGGGACGACCTGATAGAGCGGGCGGCCGTTCTGTCCTCCGCAAAGCTCAGCGCGACAAGGGACGCCCTCCGTCTCGCTGAGCTCGGGTAAAGGACGAGGAAGCCCGGGCCCGCGACGGCTGGGCGGTCTCGGCCAGGTGATCGACATCGGCCGACGGTCGCCTCGGCGCCCCTTCCGGCAGAGGTGTTTGCGAAGGGGACCGTGAGCGCGCCCGGGTCGACGGGCCTGCATCAACGGGACGAAGCGTTGCCGCTTCGCTATGCGCCGGACGACAGCCGCCCCGCGGCCTGTTCCCATGGCTGAGGCTCGACCACGTCGTCCCCGTCGACGGCGTCCTCCTCGAACCAGCCCCTCCCCGCGAGCCATGCCTCCAGCCACGCTCCGAGGCTGGCGGAGTCGAGGAACCAACACTCATCCCACGATCCGCCGCTGTACGGGTTCGGCTCGAAGAGCAGGACCTGCCCGTCCTCACTGAGACAGTCAACCCCTGCATACATGCCACAGCCCCAGGTCAGGATCGGTACGACGCCTTCGGGCCACTCCGGGTGCTCCACTCCAACCGACGCCTCACGTCGTGTCAGGTATTCACCAACGACGCTGGAGCCCGGACCAAGCAGTGGCAGCAGTCGGTAGTCAGGGCCGAAGCCCCCGTCAGCAACCTCGCGATACAGGCGCGCAAGGAGTGGATGCAGCGTGAAGCCCAGTTGCCTGTCGGCTTCCGCGATCTGGGCATTGTCGACGGGGGCGGGAAGGTCCTTGCTGTCCGATGCGGCCCGGGTGGCAACACGTTCCACAAGGTCATCGATATCGGTCATGGCCGTGATGCTGCCAGAGCCCACTGACATGTCGGCGCCCAGGGCGAGCCGGGCCCGCCGGCACGGCAGTCACCGAACATCACACCCCTACCGCCATAGACGCAAGAATTGTTGAATGCTGCCACATTGGCTGGGATTATTCGCTCAATTTGGTGACTTGTGCACTGATGTTTCATCATCATGACTGCACGTCAGCTTTGGGCGTGCGTCGAGGAGGCGGGGGCGCCGGGGGGTCCCCCGTTCATACCGGTAGATGCGGCACGCGAGTTCCTGTACTCGCCGTGCCCCGCCGTGGCTCCCGTCCCACTTCCGTCACCTAGGCAAAGGCCCATGTCCGCCCAGCAACTCTCGGACCTCATACGTTTCGCCCGTCACAACTCGCCCTTCTACCGGGACCTCTACGCGTCCCAGCCACCGCACGCCGACCGCCTCACCGACCTTCCGGTGGTCGACCAACAGGCGTTCTGGGCGGCCAATACCCTGCACGACAGCCGTGTGCTGACCGGCCCGCTCAGCGAGGCCACGGTCTACAAGACCGGCGGCACCACCGGATCCCCCAAGTTCTCCGTCTACACCCGGGACGAGTGGCGCACCTTCGTCACCTCCTTCGGGCAGGGACTCGTGGACACCGGACTGCGCCCGGGCCACCGGGTCGCCGACCTCTTCTACGCCGGTGAGCTGTATGCCAGCTTCCTGTTCGTCCTCGACTCGCTCGCCCACGCGCCGGTCGACAACGTCCGCCTGCCGATCGGCGGCGGCGC
Organism: Streptomyces sp. NPDC058880; assembly: GCF_042742535.1. Taxonomy (NCBI): domain Bacteria; kingdom Bacillati; phylum Actinomycetota; class Actinomycetes; order Kitasatosporales; family Streptomycetaceae; genus Streptomyces; species Streptomyces sp. NPDC058880. The sequence goes on along the minus strand of NZ_JBHYMC010000013.1, from coordinate 62,032 downwards.
CCCGCCCGAGTCGACGATCCCCACGCTGCGCGATCTCGCGGCTCAGGTGGTCGCCGGTACGCCCACCACCCTGTGCCGGCTCGCCGAGCAGGTCGTCACGTCGGGCGTCCGGCTCGACTCCGTCGAGCTGCTCCTCTTTGGTGGCGAGGCGCTCTTCGAGGACCAGCGGCGCCTGCTGGCCACGGCGTTCCCCGGAGCCGAGGCCCGCTCCGTCGGCTACGCCAGCGTGGACGCGGGCCTGCTCGGCCGCCCCGTACCCGGCCCCGACGCCCGGGTGCACCGGGCCTTCACGCCGCACTCCGTCGTCGAGATCCTCGACGACTCCACGGACGAGCCCGTCACCGAGCCGGGCCGGCCCGGACGGGTCGTCGTCACGAGCCTGTTCCGCCGCCTGATGCCGATCATCCGCTACCCCGCCGGCGACCGCGCCGAGTGGACCGGCACCGGACCCGGACACTTCCGGATCCTGGGCCGCGCCGAGGAGGGCGTACGGGTCGGCCCCGTTTCCCTCTATACCCAGGACGCGCAGGATGCCGTGGCCGCGGCGGACACCTTCCGGCAGGTCGTCGGGATGCAGCTCGTCGTCCGCCGCTGGGAGGGCCGCGACGGACTCGTCCTGCGCCTGGCGGCCGCCCCCGGCGAGGAACCGGACGCGGACCGGAGGGAGTCCCTCGCCCGGGCCGTCGTCGCGGAGCTGGAGGACACCCGGCCGCTGTACCCGGACAGCGTGCGCGCCGGGTTCGTGCACCCGCTGTCCGTGGAGTGGACGCGCCACCGCGACCTCGCCGTCAATCCGCGCTCCGGCAAGCTCGTGCGGGTCCTCGACGAGAGGCCGACGGCGTGAACACACCGGTACCCGCTGCCCCACCCGTTCCCCCACCCACCCCCTTGCCCGCGCCCCCGCCGGGCGGCAGGCGCACCCCGCTGGTCCTGCGCAACGGCGCCTTCGCCGCCGTGTGGCTGGGGCAGGTCCTCACCCAGGCCGCCGTGCGCATGTTCCAGGTCGGCGTGGCCTGGTGGATCGTCGCCCAGGCGGTACAGGGCGCGCGCGGTCTGGCCTCGGGCCTGTTCATGGCCCTCTGCACGCTGCCCGCCGTGGTGCTGGCGCCCGTGGTGGCCGGCACCGTGGCCACGTTCGCCCACCGTTCGGTGCTGCGGACCGCCGCCGGCCTGGCCGCGGCCACCGCGGGCGGCCTCGCGCTGTGGGCGCAGGGCGGCGGGCCGCCGCTCGCGGGCGTGTACGCCGCCGCTCTCGCGCTCGCCACCTGCCAGGCGTTCTTCGACCCCTGCCTGACCACCTCGGTGCCCCAACTCGTCGACGACGCCGACATCGAGACCGCGACCGGCTTCGAGCTGTCCACCCAGTCCCTCGCCGGCCTCGGAGGGGCGCTGCTCGGCGCGCTGACCGTCGACGGAGCCGGTGTGGCCGGACTCGCCGCGGGCTGCGCGGCCGCCTACGGCGCCGCAGCCGTCCTCGTCGCGAGCGCCCGCTTCCGCGACCCGGCGCCTCCCGGCGGCGGACCGGCCGCACCGCCGGCGCGGCGCCCGCTGCGCCGGATCCTCGGCGAACTCCCCTACGTGCGGCGGATCCTGGTCTGCTTCACCGCGGCGAACCTGTTCACCGCCGCCGTGTTCGTCGTGATCCCCCTCTACACCCGCTCGGTCCTGCACGGCGGCGGTGGCACGGTCGGCCTGCTGGAGGCCTCACTGGGCGCCGGCGCCCTCGTCGGCGCCTTCACCGGCACCCGCGTGCCCGGACGGCCCGCGACCGTCGGGGCCTGGTGCCTGGCCCTGATGGCCCTCGCGCTGGCGCTGCCCGGCCTGTTCGCCCACCGACTCGTCATCGCGTGCTGCCTGGCCGTGGCCGGCTGGTGCGCCGGAGCCGTCAGCGTCCGGTTCGTGTCCCTGTTCCAGCGGCTGGTGCCCACCGCCGACAAGCCCGGTTTCTTCGCCGTGATGCAGGCGGTTTTGGGCGCCTCCCTGCCGGTGGCGTCCCTGGTGTTCGGCGCCGCGGGCGACCGGTTCTCCCCGCAGACCCTGTGCCTGGTGCAGGGTGTCGGCCTGCTGCCCGCCGCCTGCGCGCTCGCCCTGCTGGGGTCCCGTACGGCCGAACCCGGGCGCCCGGAGGCGCCGCAGGCCCTCGGAGGCGCCCGGTGAACGCCGTCATCACCCCGGCTGCCGGCGTGGACATCGCCGAACTGCGCCAGCTCTACTACGCCGTCTACGGCCCGCACTACCCCGTGGCGCTCGGCACCGACCCGGCCGAGATGGCCCGCCTCATGGCGGATCCGCACTCGCTGTGGCTCGTCGCCCGCTGCGCCGCCTCCGGGACGCTGACCGCGTCCGCCGCCATCCGCGGCGAGGCCGGTAGCCGTATCGCCCGGCTGGAGGGCATCGCCGTGCACCCCGAGCACCGATCGGCCGGCCTGGCCGCGGCCCTGACCGGGGCGCTGTGCGCCGAGATGCTGGACACGGGCCGGTTGGACTCGGTGTACGCGACCGTCCGCACGGTCGGGTCCGGTCCACAGCGGGTCGTCGCGCGCAACGGATTCCGCCCGCTGGGCATCCTGCCCAACGCCGTGGATCTAAGCAGCCGCGAGAGCCTCGCGCTCTACGCGCGTCACTCCCCCGGCGTCCTGGAGCGCCGGATCCCCGTCACCGAGGTGCCCGCCGTGCTGCTGCCCCTGCTGCGCACGGCCGGGGACGCCCTCGGCATCGACTACCCGCAGGTGCGCACGGTGTCCGGCCCGCCCCCCGCGCACGCACCGCGAGGGGCCGTCGAACGGCTGGAGGTGATCGAGGCCCCGGCCTTCGTGCGCCGCCGCTTCCGCGAGCGGTTCCCCGGTGCGGAGGGCTGGTTCTACCCTCTGCACACCCCGAACGTGCTGCTCACGCCCGAAGACGGCCGGTTCGAGGTCTACGCCTACCTCAACCGGACGGGCGGGTACTGCTCCCTGCTGACCGCCCACCCCGAGCCCACGGCCGCCGCCGCCCACCTCGAAGCCGTCACCCGGGCGCTGGCCCGGGTGGGCGCCGGCTACGTGGAGGCACTCGTTCCGCTGGCCCGCCCGGAAGCCCTCTCCGCCTTCCTGGCCCAGGGCTTCATCGCCGGAGCCCTCTACCCCGCGATGCGCGCGGACGGTGACGGCTTCCACGACTACGCCGTCGTGTCCCGCTCCAGCGAGCGGATCGACTTCCGCGGCGTCACCGTCGAACCGCCCCTCCAGCCCTATCTGGACTGCTACGCGTCGGCCTGGGCGTCGGCGCACCTGCCCACACCATCCGAGGTTGCCCCATGAACGGAACGAACCCCCATCTCGCGCCGGTCGCCGTCCCCGACCCGGCCCTCCTGCCACACGTCCAACAGCTGTGCGACCTGACCGACCCCTACGCCCACGGGCCCGCGGTGGACTCCTTGTTCGCCGCCGCCATGGCGGAGACCAACGCCTGGCACACCGAACGCTCCCCGTTCTTCCGCTCCCTGTACGAGGCCACGCCCCCCGCCGAGCCGTACCGTACGCCGCTCGTCCACGCGAACTTCTTCAAGCGGCACGAGGTGCTCTCCGTCCCGCGCGAGGAGGTCGAACTGCACCTGACCTCCTCCGGCACCACCGGCCAGAAGTCACAGATGTTCTTCGACCGCTGGACCATCCGCGCCGCGCAGCGCATGGTCGCCAGGATCTTCGAGCGCAACGGCTGGATCACCCCGGACCAGGAGGTCAACTACCTCCTGTACAGCTACGAGCCGGCCCCCTCGCTGAACCTGGGCACCGCCTTCACCGACAACTACCTGTGCGACTTCGCCCCGGCGCGCAGTGTCGCGTACGCGCTGCGCAACACCGGCGGCGACCACGAGTTCGACCCCTTCGGCTGCATCGCGGCACTGCGCCGCTTCGAGCGCGAGGACGCCCCGGTCCGCATCCTCGGCTTCCCCGCCTTCCTCTTCTTCACACTGGAGCGGATGCGGGCCATGGGGTTGGCGCCGCTGCGCCTGCCCGAGGGCTCGCTCGTCGTCCTCGGCGGCGGCTGGAAGGGCCACGCCGACCGGCGCGTAGAGAAGGACGAGCTGTACGCACGCGTCACCGAACAGCTCGGCATCCCGGGCGAGCGGATCCGGGACACCTTCGGCTCGGTGGAGCACTGCATCCCGTACATCGAGTGCGACCACCACCGGTTGCACGCCCCCGTCTGGTCCCGGGTGACGATCCGCTCCACCCGGGACCTGGAGCCGGTGCCTTACGGGGAGCGGGGCTACCTGCACCTCGTGTCGCCGTACATCACCTCGGTACCGGCGCAGAGCGTGGTCATGGGCGACCTCGCCTCCCTGCAGCCGGGCGAGGCCTGCGGGTGCGGGCTGGGGACGCCCTGGTTCACCGTCCACGGCCGTGCCGGGGTGAGTCGAAACCGCAGCTGTGCCGTCGCCGCGGCCGAACTGATGAAGGGAATGGCGTGAGCATGAGCATGCACCACCACTATTGGCAGGGCTCCTTCGTCGGCGACGAGGAGGCCGGGCGCCGGCTGGCCGACCTGCCGGCCGCCGTCGAGGCCGCGCTGGCGACGGAACTGGAGACCGAGACCGTCCTGGCCGCCTGCGACGCCCTCGCCACCGCGCTGTGCGACCCGGCCCATCCCGTGCACGGGCGGCTCGCCGGGCACCTGCCGGAGGGCGAGGACCCGACGGTCCTGGCCGAGCTCGGCTCCCTCCTCGGCCGGCGTGAGCTGACCCGCAAGCTGCGCCGGGAACTGGGCGACACGGCTCCCGGCCGGCTGAACCGGGCCGATCCGCGCGAGACGGTCTACGAGGCGTGGGCACCCGTCGGCCTGGTCGCCCACATCGCCCCCGGCAACGCGGCGACGGTGGCACCGCTGAGCATCGTCGAGGGCCTGCTCGCCGGGAACGTCAACATCCTCAAGACCAGCAGTGCCGACACCCTGCTCGCACAGCACCTGATGGCCGAGCTGGCGGCCCTGGACCCCAGTGGCGCGCTGGCCGCGCGGATCGTCGTGCTGCGGTTCCCGTCGTCGCGGCAGGAGTGGCTGCGCATGATGTGCGCGCCCGCGGACGCCGTGGCCGTGTGGGGCGGAGAGGACGCCGTGGCAGGTGTGGCGGCCCACGTGCCGTCCGGCTGCCGGCTGGTGGAATGGGGGCACCGGATCTCCTTCGCCTATCTGACGAGTGACGCCTGGTCGGACGCGGTGACGCTGGGCGCTCTGGCGGACGACGTCACCCTGCATGAGCAGCAGGCCTGCTCCAGCCCCCAGGTGGTCTACCTCGACACCGAGGACGAGGGTGAGGTGTTCGCCTTCGCGGAGCGGTTCGCGGCCGTGCTCGCCGCCCGGCCGCCGGTGTCCGGCGCGTCGCCGGCGGGCGGGCCGGACCCGGCGGAGGCGGCCGAGCTGACCACCACCGAGCTGGTGGCCCGGCTGGAGGAACACCTGGGCCTGACACGGGTGTTCGCCGCGCCGGACGGCTCATGGCGGGTCATGGCGGACACCCGGTCCCCGCTCACCGCCTCGCCGCTGCACCGCAGCGTATGGGTCAAGCCGCTGCCGCGGAAGCGGATGGTCGCGACCCTGCGCCCGATGCGCCGCTACCTGCAGACGGCAGGCCTCGCGGGCAGCCGGACCGATATCGCCGAGCTCTCCCGGACCGCGCTGGCCGCGGGCGTCACCCGGGTGACCCCGGTCGGCGCCATGCTGGAGAGCTACGCGGGTGAGCCGCACGACGGCGTGTACGCCCTCCAGCGCTACAGCCGCCGCGTCGCGGTCCGGGCCGATCCGGTCCACTTCGCCACCACCGCCTGCCTGGACGACCTGGCCCGGCCCGTCGTCCTGCCGCGGCCTGCGGGTCCACTGCGGGGCAAGGAGGACCTCCAGGAGCCGGGCCGGCAGGTGGCACGCGCCGATGCCGAGCTGTACTTCCGCAGCGGCGGCAGCACCGGGGCACCCGCACTGTCGATCTTCAGCTACGACGACTACGACACCCAGATGCACGCGGCGGCGCGCGGCCTGCTGGCGGCCGGCTACGACCCGGTCGCGGACCGCACCGCCAACCTCTTCTACTGCGGCGCCATGTACGGAAGCTTCATCAGCTTCTTCTCCGTGCTGGAACGGCTCGGCGGGGTGCAACTGCCCCTGTCGGCCGGGCCCGACCACCGGGCGACGGCGCAGGCGCTCATCGACCACGGAGCCGACACCCTGTTCGGCATGCCCTCCTACCTGTGGCAGCTGCTGCACGCCGAGGCGGACGCGCTGCGGGCGTACGGCGGTCTGCGCAAGGTCTTCTACGGCGGTGAGCACTTCACCCCGGAACAGCGGCGGACCCTGCGGGACGCCTTCGGCATCGAGGTGATCCGCTCGATCACCTACGGCAGCACCGATCTCGGGCCGCTGGGCTACCAGTGCACCGAGAGCACCGGCGGCGTCCACCACCTGCACGCCGACCTGCACAGCATGGAGATCCTGGACCTGGCCGAGGACCGCCCGGTGGCGCCCGGGCAAACGGGCCGGCTGGTCTTCACCACGCATGCCCGGCGCGGCCAGCACCTGGGCCGGTACGCGATCGGCGACCTCGGCAGGGAGGTCCCCGGCCGCTGTCCGTGCGGCCGGCACGCGCCCCGCTTCGAGCTGCGGGGCCGGACCGGCGACGTGATGCGCGTGGCGACGTACTTCCTGAACCAGCGCCGCTTCGTGGACCTGGCCGGGGAGAGCGGCGGCCACCGCGGCGAACTGCAGGTCCGGCTCGACGTCACCGACGTGCGCGAGCGGCTGACGGTGCGGGTGGAACGCGCCGCGGCGACGGATCCGGAACGGCTGCGGGAGGTCTTCCTGGCCGGCTACCCGGAGCTCCGGTCCGCGGTCGCGGAGCGGCTGCTCGACCTGGTCGTCGAAGCAGTCGACGGCGCGTCGCTGGACCGCAGCCCGACCAGTGGCAAACTCCTCGCGGTGGTCGACGCCCGCGGATAGGCCCCTCCCCGCCCGCCTGCCCCCACCCGGGCGGCGGGCGGGCATTTCGATGCAGAAACAGTGCGAGTTGCCCCGGACCGCCGGGGCGGGTGACGGTGGGGGCCTCGGGGATCCGTGCACCGTGATTCTCCAGGAGGGTTCCGTGCGACTGCGTGACGAACTGCCCGTCGACCACCCGCTGAACCGGTTCTACCGTTTCGGGGCGGCCCTGTGCGGGCTTCTCCTTCTCGTGTTCGGCTGCCTCGGCTTCGCGGGCAGCCTGTCGGCCTTCGACACCGCGGGCCGCCAGGTCGCGGGCCTGTCCACCAACGGCCTGCTCAGTACGGTCTCCGTCGTCGTGGGGCTGCTGTTGGTCGCTGCCGCCGTGGTCGGGGGCAACGTGGCCTCCTCGGTCAATATCACGGTCGGGGTGCTGTTCGTGCTGAGCGGCTTCGTCCACCTCTTCCTGATCGACCGGCCCGCGAACGTCCTGGACTTCGGCATGTCGAACGTCGTCTTCAGCTTCCTGATGGGACTGCTGATCATGACGTTCGGCATGTACGGGCGCGTGAGCGGCGGCCTCCCGCACGACAACCCCTACTGGCAGCGCCGCCACCCGGACCGGGCCGCCCGTGAGGCGGCGGCCGCACACGGTCCCCGCCCCGGCCTGCCGGGCCCGTCCGTCCCCGCGCGGCCCGGCCGGGGGTAGGTGCCGCGCGAACCGCCGACCGCCGCCGTTGTCCGGCTCGGGCGTCGCGGCCCGGCCGGACCCCCCGGCATACCGACCGAAAGCAGGAGTCATGTCCATACCACGCGTACCCCCCGGGGAGACTCCCCCGGCCGAAGGGTCCATCTCCTCGGCCCACCAGGAGCGCCGCGACGGCGGGATCTGGGAGCACCCCGGGGCGTTCCTGGTCCTCATCGTCGTCGGGGCCTTCCTGATCGCCCTCTTCTTCATCGCCCGTGCCGCCGGCTGGTGAGCCCGCGGCACGTCGAGGAGCACGTCATGAAACTCTCACACACACGCCACCGCGTGGCCGCGGCCGCCGCGGCCGTCGCCCTGCCGCTGTCCCTCGCGGCCACGGCCCCCCAGGCCTGGGCCGCGAGCGCCGGGGACCCCTTCGGCCCCGGCTGCGCCTCCCTGCCGAAGGAGGGCCCGGGCAGCCCGGCCGCAATGGCCGGTCAGCCGGTCGCCGCGGCGGCCGCCGGCAACCCCGCCCTGTCCACCCTTTCCTCGGCCGTGCAGCAGGCCGGCCTCGTGGACACGCTCGACACGGCCGAGGGCATCACCGTCTTCGCGCCGACCGACGAGGCCTTCGCGAAGATCCCGAAGGCGGAACTGGACAAGCTGCTGGCCGACAAGGCCGCCCTGACCGACATCCTCACCTATCACGTGGTGGGCACCACGGTCGGCAAGCCCGACCTGGCGGACGGATCGTTCGAGACGCTGGAGGGCAGCACGCTGACCACCGCCGGAAGCGGCGACGCGTACGAGGTCAACGACACGGCCGCGATCGTCTGCGGCGACGTGGCCACGTCCAACGCCACCGTCCACGTCGTCGACACCGTACTGATGCCGCAGTAGACCCCGCGCCTCGGCGACACCCGCCAGGCGGTGAGCGGCGTCAGGCGGTGAGCGGGCCCGCCACTGCCGTGCAGTGGCGGGACAGGGCGTCCAGCGCCTCGCGCAGACCGGTCGGGCGGATCATGCCGGGGCCGGGGGCCCGGTTGCCCCAGCCGGGGCCGGCGAGCACGACCAGCGGTCGGGTGCGGGCGCCGCGGACCCCGAAGGTCGTACCGGCCACCTGGCGAGCGAGGGTGCGGTCCCCGGTGCCCCTGGACTGCGACCACAGGACCACCGCCGTGGGGCCCGTCCGGCGCACCGACGCGATGAGCGCCCCGGCCGGAACCGCGGCACCCAGCATGCGCATCGGCAGCGCGCGTTCGGCGAGGCCGGCAGCGAGCGCTTCGAGCGGCAGCGAGTGTTGCTCGCCGGGGCTGCACGCCATCAGCACCGGCGCCGCGTCCCGGGGGCCCGGCGGGGCGTTGCCGACGACCTGGCGCAACGCGGTGGAGACGTGCCAGGACAAGAGGTGCTCGACCTCGATGTAGCGGTCGCCGGCGGACTCCCACTTGCGGCCCACCGCGTGCAGGGTCGGTGCGATGACCTCCTCCCAGGCCGTCACGAGTCCGTGGCCGTCCACCAGCGCGGCCAGCAGCTCGTCCATGGCCGGGCCGTCCAGCCGTACCGCGGCCCGGGCCAGGCCCCGGAACTCCTGCCGGATGCCGCCCAGGGGCAGCCCGCCGCCCGGTCCCGGGCCCGGGCGGCGGCGCGCGTCGGCGGGGGGCGCCGGTTCACCGGCGGCCGGGCGGGACCGATCGGCCCGGGACAGCGCCAGACCGGCGGCCTCGGACGGCGGCACTCCCGACGTGGTCAGCCGACACATGTCCTCCAGGACGGCGATGTCCTCGACGGTCCAGCGCCGGTGCCGGCCGCCGTCGCGGACCGCCGGCCCCATGCCGTAGCGCCGGTCCCAGGACCTGAGCGTGGTGGGCGAGATTCCCAGACGCCTCGCGACGGCTCCGGTCGTCATTCGGGGAGAGTGGGGAGACTCACCGGTCATGGCATCACCTCAGGGCCCTTCACCAGCCCCAGCTCCCGGGCGCGCCCTTGAAGGGGCCCCTGATCTCGTCCGTGATCCACCCGCCGTAGAAGCCGCCCTGCTGGGCCCGGACCCGCTCTCCGTCCACAGTGCACGCCTCGACCCGGTCGGCGTGGAAGGCGAGGTGGCCGGCGATCGGCGCGTACCGCGGGAGCGGTGCTTCGTAACTCCACGCGATGTCGGGCACGGTCCCGCGTCCGGGCTCCCGGTCGGGCTCCCGGGCGAGTTCGGGGCCGAGCCCGAAGTAGGTGGCGGCGCCCTTCCACTCGCACACGCTCAGGTGCTCCGTGGCCCGGAGGAGGTCCATGCGCACATCGGCCCGCGGGATGTAGAACACCGGCGGGTGGCTGGTCTCCAGGACGCGGAGACAGCGCCGGGAGTCGGCCAGCGCGACGCCGGCGTGCCGCACCACCACGTGCCGTGTGTCGGGCTCGATCCGGGGCGGACGCGGGTAGTCCCACACCGATTCCGTCCCGGCCCGGTCCGCGCCGTTCGTTCCCATGAGGATCTCCCGTCAGTGCCGCGGTCCGCCGGCCGGCGGGCCTGCCGTGTTCCGCCCGGTCCGGATGAGGAAGACCTCGTCGGTGAAGCACCAGGCCCATTCCTCGTCGGGTGCGAGCGACACGGCCACGGGGTGCCCGCTCTCCTCGTGGTGCCCGTAGGAGTGGCGGCCCGCCGAGCTATCGCAGCACCCTGTGTACCCGCAGGTCACGCACTGCCTCAGTCTCACCCAGGGCTGCCCGCGCGGCAGGCATCCCTGGCATCCGGCGGACGGTGCGTCCGAGACCGGGCGCACGTCGTCCAGCAGGTCACGATGGGCACAGGCCCGACCCTGCGGACGCCCCGCGTCGGGCGCGACCTCCCACTGCTCGGTTCCCTGCATCGAGCCTCCGCTCCGCGACCGGACCGCGTCCGCTGCTCGCGGACACCCCTGCGCCCCCTCTTCGGGCGGAACGGGAGGAACGGATGCGCCGCGCCCCACCACCCGAAAGGTGCGTCCGACGGGCCCGTCGTCGGGGAAGGGCAGGAAGGACGCGAACCACCTGGGGAAAGGCGGCGACATGACCGGCGCACACTGGATCTTCGGCGATCAGCTGGGGCCCGCCTTCACCGCCGCGGGGGACGGCGGGATCCCTCGCGACGCCCCCGTGCTGATGATCGAATCGCAGGCGGTGTTCCGGCGGCGCCGGTTCCACCGGGCGAAGGCGCACCTGCTGCTCTCGGCGATGCGTCATCGTGCCGCCGAGTTGGGGGACCGGGTCGTCTACGTCAAGGCCGACACCTACCGAGAGGGCCTGCGCCAGGCCGTCGGCCGCTCTCCCGTGACGGTGTACCACCCGACCTCCCGGGCCGCCGCGGGCCTGGTGCACTCCCTGGGCCACGTGACCGTGCTGCCCGCACGGGGCTTCCTGGTGGGCCGGGACGATTTCGAGGCGTGGGCGGCCGGCCACTCCGGCGGCGGGCTCCGACTGGAGAACTTCTACCGCCACGTGCGCCGCGAGCACGACCTGCTCATGGACGGGGGCGAGCCGGCCGGCGGGCGGTGGAACCTCGACCACGACAACCGGGAACCGCCGCCGCGGGGAGCGCGGACCCTCGGTGCGCCCGCCCCCTACCGGCCCCGTGAGGACGACATCGACGCCGGTGTCCGGGAGGACCTCGACCGGTGGGAGCGGGCCGGCGAGGTCTCGTTCGTCGGCCGGGACGGGCCTCGGCTCTTCCCGGCCGACCGGCGCGAGGCGCTGACGGCGCTGCGGCGTTTCATCGACCACCGGCTGGCCGGCTTCGGCGCCCACGAGGACGTGATGCTGGCCGCCGACCCGGTGCTGAGCCACAGCCTGCTGTCCTCCTCCCTCAACCTGGGCCTGCTGGATCCCGCGGAGTGCGTGGAGCGCGCCGAGGCCGCCTGGCGGTCGGGCTCCGCGCCCCTGAACTCCGTCGAGGGTTTCGTCCGGCAGATCGCCGGGTGGCGGGAGTACGTCTGGCACCTCTACTGGCACTTCGGCGAGGGCTACCGTTCGTCCAACGTCCTGGGGCACACCGCCCCGCTGCCCGAGTGGTGGCTCTCGCTCGACGCGGACGCCGTGACCGCACGCTGCCTGTCGACCGTGCTGCGCCAAGTCAGGGACAACGGGTGGACCCATCACATTCCGCGGCTGATGGTGCTGGGCGGATACGCGCTCCAGCGGGGCTGGGACCCGGCCGCGCTCACCGACTGGTTCCACCGCTCGTTCGTCGACGGCTACGACTGGGTCATGCTGGCGAACGTGGTCGGCATGTCGCAGTACGCGGACGGGGGCCGGATGACGACGAAGCCCTACACGTCGGGCGGCGCCTACATCGACCGGATGAGCGACCTGTGCGGGCCGTGCCGCTACCGGCCCGGCTCCCGCAGCGGCGAGGACGCCTGCCCCTACACCGCCGGTTACTGGTCCTTCCTCCACCGGCACCGGGCCCTGCTGAGCCGGGGTGCCCGCACCGCAGGACCGGTACGGGGACTCGACCGGCTGAGCGACCTACCGGAGCTGCTCCGACAGGAACGCGACCGCGGTGACACCGCGCCGTGAGGTTTCCTCGTCACGGACGAACCGGAGTTCCAGGACTGTTCACCCCCTCGTGACCTGGGACTTCCCGAAGCGGCCCAGAGCGACCAGTCAAATGATCATCAAGAGGTCTGGACCATTCGAGACGCGCCAATCCCGTGGCTCATTACGCCCGCCATCCCGGATCCGGGCAAGTGGTCTATACCTTTGACACTAGGCTGGGTCACCGCAAACGGGTACGCGCACAGCCGTGGGGGGCTTTGTGACTGTCCATCATCTTCCACAACCACCGTCCGACGAGGAGCTCTACTGGTACTTCGGGCCGCAGCGCCGCTGGGTCCTGATCGCCACCTCGCTCGCCTTCGTGTTCACGGCAGCGACCATGTTCGCCTTCGCCCTGCGAACGCCCGCCCTCTGGGCGTTCCTCGCCGTCCTCGCCCTCAACCTCGCGGCACTGACGCTCTCCTGCGTCAACAGCCTGCGCCAGCGGCGGCTCACCCGGCCGTCCCACGAGGTGCTCGTCCGCGCCTGGCGGCCGGCCGTCCTGCCCGGCGTCGACCTGTATCTGCCGACCTGCGGGGAACCGCTGCCCGTCCTGGACAACGCCTACCGCGCGGTGGCGGGGGTCGACTGGCCCGCCGACGCACTGACGGTGTGGGTCCTGGACGACGCCGACCGTCCCGAAGTGGCCGCGCTGGCCGCCTCGTACGGCTACGAGTACGTCGTACGGCCCGACCGGGGGCACCTGAAGAAGGCCGGGAACCTCAACCACGCGCTCACCTTGAGCACCGCCGAGTTCGTCGCCATCCTCGACGCGGACTTCGCGCCCCGGCCGGACTTCCTGCGCCATCTCGTCCCGTACCTGTCCGACCCCGCCGTCGGTATCGTCCAGAGCCCGCAGTGCTTCGACACCGACGGGTCCATGAGCTGGATCCAGCGCGCCGCGGGCTCCGCCCAGGAGTGGTTCTTCCGCTGGATCCAGCCGTCCCGGGACGCCAGCGACGCCGCCATCTGCTGCGGCAGCAACGCCGTCTACCGGCGCTCCGCCATCGACCTGGCCGGCGGCTTCGCCCGGCTCGACCACAGCGAGGACCTGTACACCGGACTCGCCCTGCACGAAAAGGGTTTCCGCACCCTCTACGTACCGGTGCTGGTCGCCAAGGGCACCTCGCCCGACCGGGTCACCTCCTTCGTCAACCAGCAGTACCGGTGGGCCATGGGCAACCTCCACCTGCTCGGCACCCCCGTACTGCGCCGGATGCGGGCTCCCTGGCGCATGCGACTGTGCTTCTACGAGGGGATCATCGGCTACCTGACGACGGCCGTGAACACCTTCGCCGCGCCCCTGCCGCCCCTGGTGATGCTGTTCTGGTACCCGGACCACATCCGGCCCTGGCACGTGCTGCCGCTGCTCGCCCCGCTGTGGCTGTGGCACGTGCTGCTGCCCCGGGTCAGCCGGACCCGCTGGCGGGTCGAGGTGATCCGGGCGAACGTCCTGACGAGCGTCGCCGCCGCGACCGCGTTCCTGCACACGCTGCGCGGCCGCACCGCCGCCTGGGTACCCACCGGCGCCCGGGGGGCGGCCTCCCGGGGCGGGATGGCCCGCCGGGTGGTGGCCGTGTCGCTAGCGTGGCTCGTGCTCTCGTGCGGAGCGGCGACCGCCGGGCTCGCACGGGCGGTGGCCCGCAACGGCTGGGAGCCCAACTGGGGGCTGCTCCTCTACCTCCTGGTGCAGCTCCAGATCAACGCCCCGCTGATCCGAGACCTCGCAGCCGAGCTCAACCCCGCCCGGGCCAGCGGGACTTCGCTGCGCGCCCTCGTCGGCGCCCGGGTCCACGCCGGGTTGCGCGCCGGGTTCCGCGCCCGCCCGGGCTCCCCGTCCCAGATGCTGCCCCGCCGCTGGCCCGAGACCGTCGCCGCCTCCGCGGTCCTCCTGCTCACCGGCCTGCTGGCGTCGGGGTGGGTCGACCCGATGCTTCCCTGGCTGAGCTGAAAGGCGCCGTCACCATGTCCTTCCTCCTCTCCCCCGACCGTAGCCGGCACCGGGGACGCGCCGACGCTCCGGCCGGCCCGCTGCCGACGGGCTCCCGCCCCGGCGCCGAGTCCGGTCCCAGCCCCCACCGGTCCGCCTTCCGGCCCGACATCGAGGGCCTGCGCGCCGTCGCCGTCCTCGCCGTCCTCGCCTTCCACGCCGACATCCCCTGGGCGACCGGCGGCTTCGTGGGCGTGGACGTCTTCTTCGTCATATCCGGCTACCTGATCACCGGTCTGCTGGTCCGCGAGGCCGTCACCACGGGCCGGATCCGGCTCGGGGACTTCTTCTCCCGGCGCGCCCGACGGCTCCTTCCCGCGGCCGCCGTGGTGCTGGCCGCGGTGGCGCTGGCCGGGGCCTGGCTGACCGTACCGCTGCGCCGCACCGATGTGGAGTACGACGTCGTCGCGGCGGCACTGTCCGTCGCCAACTGGCGCTTCACGGCGCAGCGGACGGACTATCTCGCCGCCGGACACGACCAGAGTCCGCTGCTGCACTTCTGGTCCCTCGCCGTCGAGGAGCAGTTCTACCTGTTCTGGGCCCCGCTGCTGGCCGTACTGGCGCTCGGCGCCGCCCGGGCGGTCCGCCGGGGCCGCGCCGTGCGCTCCGCGGTAGTCCTGATCGCCGCCCCGCTGACCCTCGCGTCCTTCGTGCTCTCGCTGTACTGGACGGGGCACTCGGCCTCCCTCGCCTACCTGGGCACGCCCGCACGCGTCTGGCAGTTCGGCGTGGGCGCACTGCTCGCCCTGCTGCCCTGGCACCTGATGCGGGGGCCCCGGCCGCTGCGGCTGGTGTGCGGCTGGGCCGGAGCCGCGGCGATCGGGTGGTGCGTCGTGGCGTACGACGCCGCCACCCCCTACCCGGGCTGGGCGGCGCTCGTGCCGTCCCTGGCCACCGCGGCGGTGATCCTCGCGGCGGTGCCGGGACGCGGCGAGCGCTACGCTCCGGGTGCCGGTGACGTCGGACGGCTCCTCGCCGGGCGGGCGCCGCGGGCCGTCGGGCGGCTCTCCTACACCCTGTACCTGTGGCACTGGCCGGTGCTCGTGCTCGCCGAGACCCGGACCGGTCCGCTCGGCTGGCCGGCGAAGACCGCACTGACACTGGCGGCGGTCTTGCCCGCCCTGGGCACGATGCGGTGGGTCGAGCAGCCGCTGCGGCGCAGCCGTACCGTCTCCGAACTCCCCCGCCGGGGGCTGTCGGTGGGTGTCTCGGCCATCGTGCTGCCGGTCGTGCTCGCGCTGGTGATGGGCACCACGACCCTGAACCTGCTGGGTCCCGCCACCCCGGTCGATCCGAAGGGCCTGCCTCCGGGCGCCGCCTCGGGTCCCGCCCTGCTGGCCCGGAGCGCGGGGACGCCGCTCGTGGACGGCCCGGTGGTGCCCAGCCCCGTCCAGGCGCGGGCCGACTTTCCCCCGGACGGGCCCTGCGAGGTCGCACCGGCCGAGACACGCAGCCCGGACTGCCTGTTCGGCGCGGTGGACAGCCCCGACCGGATCGTCCTGCTCGGCGACTCGCACGCCGGGCAGTGGTTCTCGCCGGTACTGGCGCTGGCCGCCTCTCGGGGCTGGGCGCTACAGGAATTCGTCAAGCAGGGCTGCCCGCTGCCGGACCTGACGGTGGACAGCCCGCAACTGGGCCGGGTCTACCGGGAGTGCGACACCTGGCGGGCGGACACCCTGGAGCGGCTGGGGAAGCAGCACAGGCCCCGCCTCGTCGTGGTCTCCTCGCTCAACCGGTACACGGCGGACGAAAAACTCCTGGCCGAGGCCTGGAGCAGGACCCTGGCACCGCTGCGGGCCCTGGGCGTGCCGATCGTCTACATCGAGGACACCCCCGTCCCGGGTACGGACGTCCCGGCGTGCGTATCGGGCCACCCCGACTCCCCCGCCGCGTGCGCCTTCGGGCGTACCGGCGCCCTGCGGCCCGACCCCCTGGCGCGGCTGATCGCGTCCGGTGCGCTGCCGGGCGTGCGGAGCGTCGGCGTCAACGAGGTGCTGTGCCCGGGTGAGGGCCCGACCTGCCCGGCGGTACTCGACCGGATCCTGCTCTACCGGGACGACGCGCACCTGACCAATGCGGCGGCGGTCGTCCTGACGAACCGACTGGAGCGGCTGCTCACCGAGACCGGGGCACTGCCCGCGGCGGGCCCGGCCGGAGCGGCGGGCGCGGAAGAGGGCGCGGACGGCTGGACGCGGCTCCTGCGGGACGACTTCGACGGACCGGCGGGCAGCCCGCCGTCGGCCGCCGACTGGATCCACGACGTGGGCACCTGCTATCCCGGCTGCCCGGCGCCGCAGTGGGGCACCGGCGAGGTGGAGACCATGACGGACTCGACCGACAACGTCCGGCTCGACGGGAAGGGCGTGCTCGAAATCGTCCCCACCCGCGAGGGCGGCGCGTGGGGGTCGGGGCGCATCGAGACACGGCGCTCCGACTTCGCTCCCCCGCCCGGCGGGGTGCTGCGGATCGAGGCGTCGATCGCCCTGCCGGACGTGACCGGGCCCGGGGCGGCCGGCTACTGGCCGGCCTTCTGGACCCTGGGCGCACCGCTGCGTGACGGCTACACCGGGTGGCCGGGCGTGGGGGAGATCGACGTCATGGAGTCCGTGAACGGGCGTGACACCGTCTTCGGCTCCCTGCACTGCGGAGTCGTGGAGGGCGGACCGTGCCAGGAGCCGGTGGGCCTGACCTCGGGTCCCCAGCCGTGCCCGGACTGCCGGACGGCGTTTCACTCGTATGCCGTGGAGGTGGACCTCGCCCCGGGGGCGCAGGAGGTGCGCTGGTATCGGGACGGCCGGGTGTACCACCGGGTGACGGCCGACCGGATGGACTCCGCGACGTGGCAGCGGGCCGTGGACCACGGGCTGTTCCTGATCCTCAACGTGGCGGTCGGCGGGAAGCTGCCGCAGGCCGACGGTGCGGACGTGGGGCCGGACACTCAGCCGGGTCATCCGATGCGGGTGGACCACGTGACCGTCTCCGTACGCGAGCGGCGCGGTTGAGCGGGCACCGGCGCTGCGGGCGCGCCGTGGGCGCGGAGCACCCGCCTTCCGAAGGGGGGCGCCGCGGAGGCCGGCACTGCGGCCGACGCGCGCAGGGGCTTGCCCGTGGTGGCGGCGGGGCAGTCTCCCGCCGTCACAGGCGGGCAGGCGGCAGGAGACCCATGCGGACCGATTCCACGCTCCACGACTGGCGGATCGAACCCCGGGAGTACGCCCGGCAGGAAGCCCGACGGGGCAGGAGGCACGCGTACGAGAGCGTCGATCCGGCCTGCACCGCCCTCGTCGTGATCGACATGGTGCCCTTCTTCGCCGGAGCCAATCCTTACGCCCGGGGGATCGTGCCGCACATCAACCGGATCGCCGCGGCGCTGCGTACGGCCGGGGGTCTGGTGGCCTGGGTCGTGCCGGCGAACGAAGCGCCGCTCGGGGGTGTGAGCGGCGAGTTCTACGGACCGGTGGCCGGCGAACGGTTCGCGGCCACCGGTGGGGAGGGCCCGCCGCGCTCGCGCCTGTGGCCCTCCCTCGATGTCCGGGCGCAGGATCCGGTGGTGGAGAAGAACGCCTACAGCGCCTTCTTTCCCGGCCGTTGCCCGCTCCCGGAACTGCTGGCGGAGCGCGGCGTGGACACCGTCCTGATCACGGGCACGCTCACGAACGTCTGCTGCGAGTCCTCGGCCCGGGACGCGGCCACGACGGGCCTGCGCGTGGTGATGGTCGCCGACGCCAACGCGGCCCGGCGCGATCAGGACCACAACGCCGCCCTGCACACGGTCTACCGGTCGTTCGGTGACGTGCGCAGCACGGCCGAGGTGCTGGGACTGATCGGTGCGGGGGCGCCCTGAAGGGTCGGGTAGTCGGTGTACCCGCGGGCGTCGCCGCCGAAGAAGGTGGCAGTGTCAGGGGTGTTGTACGGACCCTCGGTGCGCAGGCGGGCCGGCAGGTCGGGGTTGGCCAGGAAGAGGGCGCCGAAGGCGACGACGTCGGCGGTGCCGTCCTCGATCAGTGCGAGGGCCCGGTGATCGGTGGGGCCCTCCGTTGCCGGGTTCAGCACGAGGAGGCCGGAGAACTGCTTGCGCAGCGCGAGGGTGGTCTCCCGGGCCTCGGGGCCGAACTCCAGCACGTGGAGGTAGGCCAGTCCCAGCCCGTCGATCTCGTTGACCAGCGCCTCGTAGACGGGCCGCGGGTCGGGCTCGGACATGTCGTTGTACGGGTTCCCCGGCGAGATGCGCAGGGCCGTGCGCTCGGCGCCGATCGCGGTGGCAACGGCCTGGACGACCTCGACCGCGAAGCGGATGCGGTTCTCGGCCGGGCCACCCCACTCGTCGGTGCGGAGGTTCGATCCGGGGGCCAGGAACTGGTGGATCAGGTAGCCGTTCGCCCCGTGCAGTTCCACGCCGTCGAAGCCCGCCTCGATGGCATTGCGGGCCGCTTCGGCGTAGTCGGCGATGGTCGCCCGCACCTCCTCGCCGGTCAGCTCGTGCGGGGTGACGAAGTCCTTCATGCCCTCGGCCGTGAACAGCTGACCGGCGGGGGTGACGGCGGACGGGGCCACGGGCACGAGTCCGTCGGGCAGCAGCGACGGGTGGCCGATGCGGCCGGAGTGCATCAGCTGGGCGAAGATCCGCCCGCCGGCCGCGTGCACGGAGTCGGTCACCGCGCGCCAGGACTCGACCTGCTCGGTGCTGTGGAGGCCGGGAGTGAAGGGGTAGCCCTGTCCGACGACGGAGGGCTGGACGCCCTCGCTGATGATCAGGCCGGCGGAGGCGCGCTGGGTGTAGTACTCGGCGACGAGCGGGGTGGCCACACCGCCCTCGCCTGCGCGGCTGCGGGTCATCGGGGCCAGGGCGATCCGGTTGGAGAGGGTGCTGCCGGCCATGCGGACCGGGTCGAAAGCGCTGGTCATTTTCGCCTCACAAGGATAATTGGTCGGCCAAGTAATGGCTTCGAGGTGCAGCGTACCTTATTACTTGGCCGGCCAAGGTAAAATCGGTGTGGCAGGTAGGATCGACGCACCGGAGGACGGTCCGGGCGGCGCCCCACCATCGGGACCCCGACGCACACGACGCAGGAGGAACGTTCCATGACCCCGGAAGCCGCCCCGGAAACGCCCGCGCCCGCGCAGTGCGCGGCAGTGCCGGGCGCCGTGCTGGACGGCCCGGTCAGTCACGCGATCAGCCGGGTGGCTCGACTCCACCGGATCGCCGCGGGCCGCCTACTGCGGGACCTGGGACTGCATCCGGGCCAGGAGTTCCTGATGATGCACTTGTGGGACAACGGGGCCGTGCGCCAGTCGGAGCTGATCAAGGCGGTCGGGCTCGACCCGTCCACGGTGACCAAGATGCTCCAGCGCCTCGAACAGTCCGGCCATGTACGGCGCCGCCCCGACCCGGCCGACCGGCGCGCCTCCCTGGTCGAGGCGACGGAGGCGAGCTGCGAGCTCCTCGCCGAGGTGAGCCGCGCGTGGGGCGAGCTGGAGCGCCAGACCCTGGACGGTCTGGACGGTGCCGAGCGCGCCGAGCTGGGCCGCCTGCTGGGCAAGGTGGAGGCTTCCTTGTGCGGGGCGGCCGCCCGGGGCGCCGACGCCGGATGCGCGAGCACGGGCGAGGGGCCGATCGGCTGCTGAGCGCCGGCCCCCCGACCCGCCCGCCGAGGGCCGGGTGCTGCCGCCCTCCTGCTTCCCACGTCCCACCTCCCACCGGGACGGTTCCGGCATGCCCGCCCGCGGCGCGCGTCGTAGCGTTGTCCCGTGCGCCACACCACAGCGGCCGCGGCCCTGACGGCCGCCCTGTGCGCGGCCGCACTGGCCTGCTCCACGCAGGCCGCCCCGCCGGTCCTGCCCACCGGACCGCCCGTCCCTCCCGCCCGATTCGCCTCGCGCGTCACCGCCGTACCGCAGGCGAAACTGGGCGCTTCCCACCGGGCAGGCTGCCCGGTCCCGCCGGAGCGGCTCCGCCTGATCCGGATGAACCACTGGGGCTTCGACGGCCGCGTCCACGCGGGTGAGATGGTCGCCCACGAGAACGCCGTCACCCCTCTCCTCCACGTCTTCGAGCGGGCCTTCGCGGCGCGCTTCCCGATCCGCCGGATGCGCGTGATGGCCGAGTACCGCAACGACGAGCAGGCCATGGCCGACGACAACACGTCGGGCTTCAACTGCCGCCCCGTCACCGGTGACCCCCGGCGCCTGTCACGGCACGCCTGGGGCGACGCCGTCGACATCAACCCCGCCGAGAATCCGTACGTCGACGTCAACGGGACCGTCCATCCGCCCCGTGCACGCCCCCACCTGCAGCGGTCACCGGCCCGCGCGGGCCAGATCCACCCGGACGACGCCGTCTCCGCGGCTTTCCGCGAGGCGGGTTGGCAGTGGGGCGGCCGCTGGGCCAATCCGGACTACCAGCACTTCTCCGCCAACGGCGGGTAGCCCCCGAGCCCCGGGCCCACCCGACCGCCGGACCGCCGGACCGCCGCGCGGGTGACTCCGGCGTGTGCGCGACGGCTCCTCTCCCGGCGCCCCCTAAAGTCGCTAATCGATACGATTTCGTCCTTTTTTGGGGGATTTGCATTGCGTCGACTCGCCGTTGCTCTCGCTTGCGCGACCGCCCTTTCCTGCGGCTCCCTCGTGAGCCCGCAGGCCGTATCGGCCCACACCGCGGCGGACGGCGGCCGGGGCACGAACATCCTGATCGTGGGCATCGACAGTCGCGCGGGGCTCTCCCGGGCCGAGAAGAACCGGCTCCACGTGGGCGGCAAAGGGTGCAACTGCACCGACGTCATGATGCTGGTGCACCTGTCCGAGGACCGGCACCGTGCGAGCGTCGTCTCCATCCCGCGCGACTCCTACGTCGAGTACGCCGGCACCGCCATGCCTCCGCGCAAGGGAAAGATCAACGGCGCGTTCGCCCTCGGCGGCGGCCCGCTCGCGGTCGCCACCGTCGAGAAGGCCACCGGACTCCGCGTCGACCACTACCTGGAGACCGGCTTCGCGGGCTTCGAGCGGACCGTGGACAACCTCGGCGGCGCCACCGTGTGCACCGACAGGCCGCTCAAGGACGAGAACTCCGGCCTGGACATCGGAGCCGGACGCCACCACGCCGACGGCAACCAGGCCCTGCGCTACGCCCGGGCTCGGCACGTCAACCTCCGGCCGGGCGACCTGGGCCGCGTCCGGCGCCAGCAGCGCCTGGTCAACGACCTGCTGGCCCGGCTCACCCTGGAGGGCGCGCTGGCCGACCCCGCACGCACGGCGCGGACCGTACACACCCTGCTGAAGACCGTGCGCACCGATACCCGTACGGGCCCGGGAGACCTGATCCGCATCGGCTGGGCGCTCGGCCGCCTGCGGGCGGACCGGACCGAGTTCGCCACCGTCCCGATCCGGCTCTTCGACCACCGCGTGCCCGGCGTGGGGTCCACCCTCGTGTGGGACGAGACGCGGGCCGCCGCGTTGTGGGAGGCCCTGGGCGCGGACCGTCCGATCACCGGCGACACCCGGATCCAGCCCGTCGCCGAGAACCCGGCGCCCACGAACCCCGCGGCCGTCTCGGTCCGGGTGGACGACGCCACCGTGGCCGCGGCCCTGCGCCGCAATGGTTTCGCCGTCACCGACACGTCCGCGTCCGCGCCCCCGGTCCGCCCAGCGGGGCCGCCCGTCATCCGGTACGCCCCGGGCCAGGAGGAGCACGCGGCGACCCTTGCGGCGGCGCTGCCCGGCTCCCGGACGGAGGCGGTGCCCGGACACGACGCGCACTTCGACGTCGCCGTCGGAGCGGAGCCGGCGCTGGTCAGGACCGTCACCTACGACCGCAACATCGCCGACGGCGCCCCCGTGACCGGCGACCGCCTACGCTGCGCCGAGGCACCCGGAGCGGCGCCCGCGGGCCGGTCGTGAGACGGGCCTCCGGCGCCGGCAGCGCCCCCGACCCCGGCGGGTCGAGCGGACCACGGCACTGAGCGTGGGCGACGCCCTCCGGCCCGCGGAGGCGCGCCCGGGCACGAGAGGAGCGGCGCATGCACCACGAGGACGGGACCCGCACGCCGCGGTCTGCCACCGGGCACGGCCGTCCGCGCTGCGGGCGCGGCCCTGCCAGGGACCGGTCCGGCCGACACGGGGCCGTGCTGGCGCTCGCCCTGACCGCCGCCCTCGCCTCGGCCGTCGCCGGCGCCGTCCTGCCTCACGGACTACTCCTCGCGGCCGGGCTGATCGCGGCGGCGGTGACGGTCATCCGCTCCGACACGAACCGGCGGAAGCGTGAACGGCTGCCGTGAGGCGGCGCGCCCCCCGGTCTCAGCGGTCCCGCGACACCGGTTCCGGCAGGGCCGAGGCAGTGTCCGGCACCGTGTCGGCGGACCGACCGGCCGAACGCCGGCGCGCGGCGAACCGGGCCGCGAGGGGCTGGGTGTACCGGGCGGTGAGCGGCCCCATGACGACAAGGATGAACACGTAGGCGGTGGCGAGCGGCCCGAGCGCCGGTTCGATGCCGGCGGTGACGGCGAGTCCTGCGATGACGATGGAGAACTCGCCCCGGGCCACGAGCGTGCCGCCCGCCCGCCAACGGCCCTTCACTCCGATACCGGCCCGCCTGGCCGCCCAGTAACCGGTGGCGATCTTCGTTCCGGCGGTGACGACAGCCAGCGCGAGCGCGGGCAGCAGCACCGGCGGGATGCTCGCCGGGTCGGTGTGCAGGCCGAAGAACACGAAGAACACGGCCGCGAACAGGTCCCTCAGCGGGCTGAGCAGCGTGTGGGTGCCCTCGGCGACCTCGCCCGACAGCGCGATGCCGACCAGGAACGCCCCGACGGCGGCGGATACCTGCAGCTGCTGGGCGATTCCCGCCACCAGCAGGGTCAGACCGAGGACCACGA
Source organism: Streptomyces sp. NPDC058880 (assembly GCF_042742535.1). Taxonomy (NCBI): domain Bacteria; kingdom Bacillati; phylum Actinomycetota; class Actinomycetes; order Kitasatosporales; family Streptomycetaceae; genus Streptomyces; species Streptomyces sp. NPDC058880. The sequence continues at coordinate 38,982 of NZ_JBHYMC010000013.1, read as the reverse complement.
GCAGCAGCTTCTCCGGATCGTCGCTGGAGACGAAGCGCGAGATGAGCCGGCCGTAGCGGACGGCGACGAACAGGACCGCGCCCGCGACACCGAGGGCTATGGCGAGGGTGAGGCTGCCTGCCGCCAGGCTCACTCCGGCGAGCAGGGCGGTGATGATCGGCAGGTAGACGGCCATGGCCAGGTCTTCGAGCACCAGGATGCTGAGGATGACCGGGGTCTCGCGGTTGCCGAGCCGGCCGAGGTCTCCCATGACCTTGGCGATGACTCCGGAGGACGAGATCCAGGTGACGCCGGCCAGGACGACGGCGGCAACCGGCCCCCAGCCCAACAGCAGGGCCGCGGCGGCACCGGGCAGCGCGTTGAGGGTGAAGTCGACGATCCCCGCCGGGTACTGGGTCTTGAGGTTGGAGACCAGGTCGCTCGCGGTGTACTCCAGACCCAGCATCAGCAGCAGGAGGATGACTCCGATCTCGGCGCCTATGGCGACGAACTCCTCGCTCGCGCCGAGCGGGAGGAGACCACCGGTGCCGAAGGCCAGCCCGGCGAGCAGGTACAGGGGTATGGGCGAGAACTTCAGGCGGCCCGCGACCCGGCCCAGCAGACCCAGTCCCAGGATGATCGCTCCGAATTCGATGAGGAAGACGGCGGAATGCACTCGATCACTCCCTGCCGAGAATCGCCGCGGCGGCGTCCACGCCCTCGCGGGTGCCGATCAGGATGAGCGTGTCTCCACCGGCCAGGCGGAAGTCCGGGGCCGGGGAGGGACGGGCCTCGGCCCGTCGCAGCACCGCCACGACCGACACTCCGGTCTCGGTGCGCATCCGGGTCTCGCCCAGCACACGGCCGTTCCAGTGCGAGTGCGCGGAGAGTTCGACGCGCTCGGCGACCAGGCCCAGGTCGGTGGTGTGCAGGAGGTTCGGACTGTGGTGCGCCGGCATCAGCGCGTCGATCAGCGAGGCTGTTTCCGGTCCCGTCAGGTGCAGCGACTCGGCACACGCGTCCGGATCGTCCGCACGGTACAGGCTGACCGTGCGCGTGCCGTCCCGGTGCGCGATGACCGACAGGTTGCGGTGTTCGCGGGTGGTGAGGTCGTACTGGACGCCGATGCCGGGCAGCGGCGTCGTACGCATCCGTGGAGCAGGCACAGCCCATCCCCCTCGTGTTGTGAGCGTTGTGACGGTGGTGCGGCACGCGGCGGACCCGGCCTGACGGAACCGGCGCGGCGGGGTTCATGCTGCCACGTAGGCCGCGATCGCCATGACCGGAGTACGGACGTCGGAACGGCTCGGCAGGGACGCGACCGAGGGGCGGGACGGGACGAAGCCGCCGGGCCGGAGGGGGGTGTGGGCCCGTCGTCGTACCCGCGAACCCTCCCGGGGGCCCGGGCACCTCGTCCCACCCGGTCAACTCGCCTGACCACAGTGGCTGTTCGCGCTTCACGGCCCAAGGGTCGCCCGACGAGAGCAGCACAAGGAGCACCACAACAGACTGAACGTTTTCTCGCTTCTCACACAAACGTACTTGCCGACTGGTTTTCTTTCGGTTCACCCGATTACATTGACGGCACACCACAGCGGACGCCCCACCGACAGCGACCGGGAGGACCACCACGTGGCGAGGGCCAGACAGGAACGGGCCGAAATCACCCGTCAGGCCATCCTCGACGGCGCGGCCATCGCGTTCGACGACTGCGGATTCGAGGGCACCAGCCTCAGCGACGTGGTCAGGCACGCCGGAGTCACCAAGGGTGCCCTCTACTTCCACTTCCCGTCCAAGCAGGCCCTCGCCCGCACGCTGATGGACGAGCAGTTCCGGGTCGCGGAGAACGTGCCGGCGATCGAGAACCCGGGACTGCAGACCATCATCGACCTGAGCCACCGGATGGCCCACGGACTGCGCACCGACGTCCGGGTCCGGGCCGGCATCCGTCTGGTCATCGAGTTCGGCTCCTTCACCAGCCCCGACCCGACGCCGTACGACGCCTGGATCGACACCTGCCGCACCTGCCTGACACCCGCCCAGCAGAACGGTGACATCCACCCCTCCCTGGACGTGGGCGCCCTCTCGGCCCTCCTCGTCGCCGCGTTCACGGGCATCCAGGTCACCTCGCACGTCCGCACCCGCCGCGAGGACCTCCACCACCGTGTCACCGATCTGTGGAACTTCCTGCTCCCCACCATCGTCCCCACGGACCGCATGGCCCGCTTCCACCCCACCGGCACACCGCACTCGCACGGCGCAGCCGTCAACTGACGACACGCGCACGGACGCACGGACGCACGGACGCACGGACGCACGGACGCACGGACGCACCAGGGCGGCGTCGCACACGCCGTGGCGAACCACGGGGGTGCTCGCCACGGCGTGAGCGAGACCGCCCTGCACACACCGGCCACACCACCGGCCGCGGCGCATTCACCGCGCCGCGGCCGGCGCCTGTCACGTGTGCGGGCCGGTGCCGTGTGCGAACGCGAGGACGGACGCGGCCGCTTCGCCCAGACTCCTGAAGTGGCGGTGCACCCCGGCCACCGCTTCGGGAGCGTTGACCCCCCAGACCGTCATCCCCGCGCGCAGCCCGGAGCGGACTCCGGACGGCGCGTCCTCGATGACCAGGCAGTCCCGCGGCTCTGCTCCCAGTCGCGCGGCGGCCAGCAGGTACGGCACCGGCGACGGCTTGCCCTCGGCCACGGAGGCGGCATCGACGACGACCTCCGGCACGGGCAGGCCGGTCCGGGCGAAGCGCCCGCGCACCCGGTGCTCGTAGTTCGACGTGACGAGCGCCCACGACCCGGACGGCAGCGCCTCCAACAGTCCGGCCGCACCCTCGAACGCGCCGTAGGTGCCCGAGCGGACGTCCTCGTCCTCCAGGGCGTGCAGCATCGCCAGGCACTGTTCGGGGTCCCGCTCCGGAGCGACCTCGGCGAAGGTCTCCACCGGCCTGGTGCGCAGTGCCACCCGGTGGACCTCGTCGGGATCCAGCCCGTGGCGGCGCGCCCATTCACCCCACATGCGGCGCTGGTTGTCCACGGCGTCGATCAGTGTGCCGTCGACGTCGAACAGGACGCACTTCTTCGCTCCGGGGCGGGCGGGTTCGGCGATCACCCCCCGATCATGCCACCCCTCCCACCTTCCTCGAACAAGGGTTCACCGGACCATCCTGTCAGCCCCTCACGGGCGTTTCGACGTGCGCGACCGGACCGTCATCGGCGACCGTGGACCCGCCACAGGCGCCGACCGAACCGACGACGTCTCCGAGGAGACCCCGTGAACTGGACCATCGAAGTCGTCCCCGTCCCCGTCACCGACATGGACCGTGCGAAGGAGTTTTACGCCGGGAAGGTCGGCTTCGCGGTCGACCTTGACGACGAGGTCGCCCCCGGAGTGCGCGTCATCCAGCTGACGCCGCCCGGCTCACGGTGCTCCGTCGCCCTGCTCCAGGGCATGCCCACACCGCCCGGCGTGAAGGTCATGACCCCGGGCACCCTGCATGGCCTGCAGATGTGCGTGACCGACATCGAGGCCGCCCGGGCGACCCTGGCCGAGCGCGGGGTGCCGGTCTCCCCCGTGCGCCATCTCGGCGACGCGGGCTGGGCAGACGGCAAGGGTGGCACCTGGAACTCCTTCCTCTCCTTCGAGGATCCCGACGGCAACGGCTGGCTGGTTCAGGAGGCCCCCTCGGACCTCGGCGAACGCTGACCCCGCGCACGTCGGCCCCTCACGTCGCACAAGGAGGGCGACGGCACCGGAAGGGCCTCGCCCCGGCCCTCACGCGCCCCGGGAGTCCACGTCCTCCATGAAGGCCAGCATCCTGGCGTTGACCAGCTCGGGGTGGTCGATCTGCGGCCCGTGCCCGGTGGCGGCGAGGATCTCGGCCCGGGCGCCGGGTACGAGGCGCGGTACGCGCTCCACTTGCCGCTTCGGGTGCACGAGCAGGCTTCGCTTGCCCATGATCAGGTAGAACGGCGTCCTGATGGAGCCCAGTTCCGCGTCCGACAGAGGCAGCGGGGCGGGCCTGCGGATCCGGAAGGCCCGCACGCCGGCCTGGACCCACGCACGGAGTTCGGGTACGACGATCACCGGCTGCTCCAGCCACTTGGCGAGACGGGGGCGCCAGGCCTTGGGAGCGAAGGTGGCGAAGAGGCTGGCGAAGATCCAGAAGAAGAAGCGCAGCCCGACCTTCTCCAGGCCGCCCGGGTCGAGGGCGGTGACGGAGGCCAGGCGTCCGGGCCGGAGGTGGGCCTGGTTGATGACCAGCCAGCCCCCGTACGAGGAGCCGACCAGGTGGACCTCGTCCAGGCCGAGCGCGTCAAGGGCCTCCTCCATCCACTGGGCCGCGCGCTCGGGCTGCCACATCGGCTCGCGATGGACGCTGCGGCCGGGGTCGCCGGGCGTGTCGAGGGCATAGACGGGCCGGTCGGCGCTCAGGGCTCGGGTGTTCGGGTACCACTGGGCGGAACACCCGCCCGAACCGTGTATCAGGACCACGGGCGTGCGGGATTCGGCGGCCGGGTCCGCGGGGCCGTAGCGGTAGACGTGGGTCGTGCCGAAGCTCGTCTCCACGTCCGTCTCGGAGCGGGCGGGCGCGCCCATCGCGTAGAGGGCGTCACAGGCGGCGAAGTACCGGTCCCGCAGGGTGTCGCTCACATAGTGGCCGATGTCGCGGCGCACGCGGGGTCGGGTCGCGGTCTGGGGCACGGGGCACCTCCGGGAAGATCCGTTCTTCGTAATACGAACGTACCATGAAAATGGTACGGCGGTACCATGAAAAGGGCCGGCGCCGCCGGAGCCCTCACCACCACCGACGGGCGGAGACGGGACGACACATGCCGAAGCGCGTGGACCACGAGGAACGGCGGACGCAGATCGCCGAGGCGCTCGTCCGGGTCGCCGGACGGCGCGGACTGCATGCCGTCGGCATGAGGGACGTGGCAGCTGAGGCCGGCGTGTCACTCCGGCTCGTGCAGTACTACTTCCAGACCAAGGAGAAGCTGCTCTTCTACGGGCTGCAGCACCTCACCGACCGCTTCACCGCGCGGGTGGGGGCCCGACTGGACGCCGTCGGCCCGGATCCCGGGGTGCGCGCGACCGTCGAGGCGATCCTCCTGGCCTCCCTGCCCGTGGACGAGGAGAGCCGCACCTTCCATCTCCTCTACAGCTCCTACTCGATCCTGTCCGTGACGGACGACGCCCTCGCCGCCCAGCCGTTCATCGACAAGCCGGACGCCGCCGAGGACGCGCTGACCGGGCTGCTCCGGCAGGCTCAGGAAGGCGGTCTGGCCGATCCGGACGCCGACGCGCGCACGGAGGCGATCAGCCTCCTCGCGATGGCGGCGACGATGGGCACCAGCATCCTCGTGGGCCAGCGGCAGCCGGAATCGGCCGTCGCGGTGCTCCGCCACCACCTGGACCGGATCTTCACCCCCGCGCGGCGGCCGTCGGCCGACGGAGCGCCGGACCCCGGAGAGGCCCGGCCCACCGGCGACTGAGAGCCGGGGCGGGCGGGCAGCCGCACGGGGTCGGAGTGCCGCCCGGTGCGGCGCGGGGCCCCGGATCCCCGACGGGCCGAGCCGGCGTCGGGCATCGAGCACCCGGATTCCGGCATCCGACATCCGACCCGACGACAAGCGGCGGGCGGCGCGCCCCTCCCCGGGTTTCCGGGTCCGAGGTGTGCGCCGCCCGCCGCCGGGCCGGGACTGCCGTGGATCAGTCGGTGCCGAACTCCATCGCGGCACGGTCGAGCATCTGCTCATCGTCGCCCTCGGCCCGGCCTCGGGAGGCGATGACCTCGGCGCCGCCCTCCGGCATCGCGCCGATCAGGCCCGTCGAGGCGGCCTGGGCGGCCCCGATGAGCGTCTCGTGCGTGTTGCCGACGATGCCGAGGGCGGCGTACTGCTCCAGCTTGGCGCGCGAGTCGGCGATGTCGAGGTTGCGCATGGTGAGCTGTCCGATCCGGTCCACCGGGCCGAAGGCCGAGTCCTCGGTGCGCTCCATGGACAACTTGTCCGGGTGGTAGCTGAAGGCGGGACCCGTGGTGTCCATGATCGAGTAGTCCTCGCCGCGCCGGAGCCGCAGCGTGACCTCACCGGTGACGGCGGCGCCGACCCAGCGCTGGAGGGACTCGCGGATCATCAGCGCCTGCGGGTCCAGCCAGCGACCCTCGTACATGAGGCGACCCAGCCGCCGGCCTTCGTTGTGGTACTGCGCGAGGGTGTCCTCGTTGTGGATCGCGTTGACGAGGCGCTCGTACGCCGCGTGCAGCAGCGCCAGGCCGGGGGCCTCGTAGATGCCGCGGCTCTTGGCCTCGATGATCCGGTTCTCGATCTGGTCGGACATGCCCAGGCCGTGTCGGCCGCCGATGGCGTTGGCCTCCATCACCAGGTCGACGGCGGAGGCGAACTCCTTGCCGTTGATCGTCACCGGGCGGCCCTGGTCGAAGCCGATGGTCACGTCCTCGGCGGCGATCTCCACCGAGGGGTCCCAGAACCGCACGCCCATGATCGGCTCGACGGTCTCGACACCCGTGTCGAGGTGCTCCAGGGTCTTGGCCTCGTGGGTGGCGCCCCAGATGTTGGCGTCCGTGGAGTAGGCCTTCTCGGTGCTGTCGCGGTAGGGGAGGCCGTGGGCGAGCAGCCACTCCGACATCTCCTTGCGGCCGCCGAGCTCGGCGACGAAGTCCGCGTCCAGCCAGGGCTTGTAAATGCGCAGGTGCGGGTTGGCCAGCAGGCCGTAGCGGTAGAACCGCTCGATGTCGTTGCCCTTGAAGGTCGAGCCGTCGCCCCAGATCTGGACGTCGTCCTCGAGCATCGCGCGCACCAGCAGGGTGCCGGTGACGGCACGGCCGAGCGGCGTGGTGTTGAAGTACGCCCGACCGCCGGAGCGGATGTGGAAGGCACCGCAGGTGAGCGCGGCCAGCCCCTCCTCGACCAGCGCGGCGCGGCAGTCGACCAGGCGGGCGATCTCGGCGCCGTACGCCGACGCGCGGGCGGGCACCGACGCGATGTCGGGCTCGTCGTACTGGCCGATGTCGGCGGTGTAGGTGCACGGGACGGCGCCCTTGTCGCGCATCCACGCGACCGCGACGGAGGTGTCGAGTCCGCCGGAGAAGGCGATGCCGACGCGCTCGCCGGCGGGAAGGGAGGTGAGGACCTTAGACATAGGAAGAGTATGCAGGCTCACGCATGTTCATGCAATCTGGTGGGCGTGTCGACCGGTCCTTCCAGGCGCAGGACGACCAGGACCGTGTCGTCGGTGACGCCGACGGGCGGCACCAGATCGGCCAGGAGGGCGTCCGCGAGCACGGCGGGATCGGCGCCCCGGTGGCGGGCCAGTGCGTCGGCGAGCCTGCCCAGGCCCGTGTCGATGTCCTCGCGCCGGCGCTCGACGAGCCCGTCGGTGTAGAGGACCAGGACCGAGCCCTCGGTGTAGGCGGTACGGGCCTGGGGACGCGGCGCGTGTTCGGGGCGGGCACCGAGCGGCGGGTCGGTGGCCCCGTCGAGGAAGACGACCGTGCCGTCGGGGCCGCAGAGCGCGGGCGGAAGGTGGCCGGCGCTGCTGTACGTCAGGGTGCGGCTGTTCCAGTCGATGAAGACCGAGACGGCGGTGGTGGACTCGGCTCCGGCGACGGAGCGGGCATAGAGGCCGAGCACCTCCAAAGCCTGGGCGGGGCCCTCGGCGACCAGCGAGGCGGCGGACAGGGCACTGCGCAGCTGCCCCATGACCCCGGCCGCGCCCAGTCCGTGGCCGACCACGTCTCCGACGGCGACGATGGTGCAGCCGGGGGTGTCGACGAGGTCGTACCAGTCCCCGCACACGTTCAGGGCCGCGGCGGCGGGGCGGTAGCGGACGGCCGCCTGGTGGTGGGCGAGGGGGCTCGGCTCGGGAAGCATCGACTCCTGGAGGTGGAGTGCCACCTCCCGTTCCCGCGCGTGGGCCCGGCGCAGCCGCTCGTTGAGCTCCTGGAGCTCCCGCGCCCGGCTGTAGAGCTCGGCCTCCAGCACCTGCGTCGCGCTCTCACCGCTGCGGGCCCCTCGGGCCCGGATCAGCTCGGTGACCTCCTCCACCCGGTGCAGAACGAGCGCCACGGCGCCGTCGGGGGCGAGGACGGGGACGTTGACCGGGCTCCAGTACCGCTCCTGCCAGACCCCCGGCCGTTCGGGGTCCTCCACGTCGTAGCGCTGGATGGCCATGGCGTCGCGCTCCCCGGTGGCCACGACCCGCTCCAGCGAGGTGCGCATGTTGCGGGTGCCCGTCGCGGCCGGGTCGTTGGGGTTGTCGGGGAAGGCGTCGAAGATGTGGCGGCCGATGACCTGCTCGCGGGTGCGGCCCGCCACGGACAGGTACGCGGCGTTGACGTCCAGGTACACCAGATCAGGGGTCAGCAGCGCGGCCGCGCCCGGCAGCGCGTGGAACACCGCCCGGTAGTCGATCCCGGATCCGTTCACGATCCACCTGTCCGTGTGCTTCCGTCCTGGTCGTGAGGTTCCTCCCACGATAGGCGCGCTTGCACCGCGCGGCTTCGGCACGGGATTGCGCCTTGGTCCGTTCGGCGGCTCCCCCGGCCCCCGGGCCCCGGCGAGGTCGGGGGAGGCGGCGGGGCGGGGTGTGCGGCCCGGGCCGGGGAGGCCGGCCCCGGGCACCCGGGGGACCGGCCCGGCGCTCGTGTGGCGGGCGTCCGGACCCTCGGCTTCCGGCCCGGGCCGACGGTCGTGTGATCATGTCCGTCGGCACAACCGGCACCTCATGGGGGGACCATGCGCACCCGCACCACCAACGCCACCACCGGCCTCGTCACCGCGCTCGGGCTGATACTCGCCCTGGCCGGCTGCAGCACCGCCTCCGACGGGGGCAGGCCCGCCCAGGCCGGTCCCACGGCGTCCGCCCCGGCCGCGCCGAACGGCGGCGGCGCCGGGTTCGACGGGCCGCGGCCGCAGGACCAGAACCTGCTGGCCTGGACCGGCGACCCCAATGACGCCGGCCATGTCACGGCCCAGTCGTCGGCGGGGGTCGGCGGCCGGATCACGCTGGTGCGGATCGTCCTGCGCGAGCAGGTCACCTGGTCGAACATCTGGCTGGGGCTGGCCGGCCTGGACCCGAACGCCCAGCTGGCCGACTGCTACCTCGGCGTGTACGACGCCAAGGGCACGCTGGTCGGATCCACTGCCGACATCTCGCCCCAGCTGATGACCGACGCCATCGCCAAGCCGCTGCCCCTCGCGAAGCCCTTCACGGCCGCCCCCGGCACGTACTTCATCGCGCTGCTGCTGAACGGCAACTGGGCCACCAACGCCCTCACCCTGAAGTCCACGGGCGCCGGCATCTCCGTCAACGCCGGGCTGACGCCGCCTCACCTGCGCTACAGCAGCATCCTGACCGGACAGAGGTCGCTGCCCACCACCGTGGACCTCGGAGCGCAGTCCACGGCCACCATCAACACCGGCTGGGCCAGCCAGTGGTACGCCGTCTCCTGAAGCCGCGCACCCGCCGGGGGCGGGCACCGATGCCGCTCCGAGGTTCGCCGTACCCGTCGCCGCCGTGCCGGCCCCGGCGAGCCGCCGGTCGTCACACGTCGGCGCCGGCGGCGCTCACCCGGATCTTGGACTGGCCGTGGCCGAGCTCCTCCCAGTCCTCCATGAAGCGGGCGGCAAGTCCGTGCCGGGCGGCGAGGTCCACGAGGGTCTGCGTCCGGTAGTAGAAGTCCTCGCGCAGGACGTGGTGCTCGGTGCCGGTGGTGCGGTCGAAGGTGAAGTCGAAGTGGCCGCCGGGCGCGAGGACGCGGCCCACGTGGGCCAGGCACTCGCCGATCACCTCGATCGGCGAGTGCGAGAAGACGCTGTGGGCGTGGACGACGTCGAAATAGCCGTCGGGCAGGAAGTCCAGCCTCAGGTTACGGGTGATCGTCAGGTGCGGGACCTTGGCCTGCAGGCCCCGGTCGGTCAGCGTCTGCTTGGCGGCGATGAGGATGTCGGGCGAGATGTCGATGCCGTAGTAGTGCCCCGCGTCGAGGTACTCGATGAAGCGCCAGCCGGCGCGCAGGTTGCCGCAGCCGATGTCGAGCATCCGGGACCCGGGCCGCAGTCCGTGACCGAGCAGGTAGTCGAACTGCATCTTCCCGAGGGCGAGCCAGCGTTCGTGGGTCTGGCTGCCGACGGCGGCCTCGGGACTGCGGCGCGTGTCCGAGGCCATCACCGCCCGGTAGTAGCTCACGTGGTCGGGGTGCTTGAAGGCCAGCCACCGGTCGCGGGCGGCGCGCCTGAGGTACGGGGCGATGCGGTGCGGGCGGCTCGCGGCGTAGCGAACCTTGTGGACGAGGGATTCCCGGTTGGCTGTGAGGTTCTTCTTGGTGGCCATGAGCACTCCGTCTTCGTCGCGAGGCGAGAGCCCGGTGCGGCAGCGGGGATCGGGATCCGCTGCCCCCCGGAAGGACCTTCGAGACCCACCACGCGCCGGTCGCCGACGTGCACGAACCAGGGGAAGTGACGCGCGCACGAGGCCGCTCCGGGCGCGCGACGGCACACTGGCGGCGAGTCGTCGGCGCGGACGGGACGAGCAGCACACGGGATCGGGGTTTTGTGGTGTTCTGTCCCAGATTGCCACTCGACTGCCGCCCGGCCTGCACAACGCGCCCCAGGAATCGCGCCCCGCGAACCGGACCGGCGGCGATCCCGGCGGCCGTTCATACGACCACCGGATGCCCGATGCCCCCTCCCGGTGGGGATCCGCGCCGCCTGCGACACCCCGGCCGCAACGCGGGACGGGGTCTCACGGCCGGTGCGCGCGCCGTCAGCCGGTGGCGGTGGGCCGCTCCTGGAGCAGCAGACGGGTGCGGAAGAGGTCGAGGACGGCGTTCAGGGCCTCCCGGGCGGGCCGGCCCGGTTCGTCGACGAGGTGCTCCGTCAGGACGGAGTGCGGCGGCAGGGGGCTCGCGGGGTTCGCGTCGCTGTCGTCCAGCTCGACGGCGACGAAGGCGTCGCCCAGTTCGCGCCGGAGGTAGGCGAACCGGTCGCCCGGGACCAGCCGGTCGCCCCGGAAGCGCAGTCCGAGGACCTGCAGCCCTTCGCGCTCGCAGCGTCCGCGGACCACGGCGAGGTCCTCCGGACTGATGTCGATGGCGGCGGCGCGGCCCGGAGTGAGGGGCAGGGGCAACGACGGCTGGGAGAGCACCGGGGCGATCAGGCGTTCGTCCGTGGCCATCGCCAGGGCGAAGCCTCCGGTCAGACACATGCCGACGGCGCCCACACCGGGACCGCCGCACCGCTCGTGTTCGGCGGCGGCCAGGGCCCGCAGCCAGCCCACGACCCGCGAGCTGCGTCCCGTGGCCAGCAGGGTGAACTCCCGGCTGACGCAGACCCGCCACATGGTCGACGCCGTGTAGCGCCCGCTGTTCGCCCAGCCGACGCTGCGCGGGTCCGGGTCGCGTCCGGGCTCGCCGAAGAGCACCGGGAGCACGGCGGTGCAGCCCGCCGCGGCCACCCGTTCGGCGAACGCGATGACCTTGGGGGTGATGCCCGGGACCTCCGCCATGACGATCACGGCAGGGCCCGTGCCCGCGCGCAGTACGCGGCGGGTCGCGCCGTCGTGGGTGAACGAACCTTCGGTGAAGCCGGTCAGGTCGTGGTTCGGCACGTGCCCGTTCCTTCCGTCGGCGCTTCTGGGCCGCGCTCAAGTTACCGGCAGGTAGGGCATCGTGGTCAACCCACCTGGATACCGATCACACAAGTGTCGTCGTCCGTGTCCGACCGGCTCCCGGCCAGGAGGCGGTCCAACCGTGCGTCCAGGTCCCCCGCTCCGGCAGCGGCCGCGTTCACCAGGTGGCCCAGCGAGTCCTGGACCGAGGAGTCCCGGCGCTCCACGAGCCCGTCCGTGTACATCAGCAGGGTGTCGTCCGGTTCCAGCCGGACCTCCCGCTCGCCGTACGCGACGTCCGGCAGGGCGCCGAGGAGCAGGCCCTCGATCAGCGGGAAGGCCTCCGCCTGGTCTCCGCGGACGAGTACGGGCGGCAGGTGGCCCGCGCGCGCCCAGCGCAGCAGCCGTGTGCCCGGGTCGTAGAGGCCGCACACGGCGGTGGCGGTCACGTGCTTGGCCAGGTGGTGGGTGACCGTGTTCAGCCAGGAGAGCAGCTGGCCCGGACCCGCGCCGGTCACGGCCAGGCCGCGCAGGGCGTTGCGCAGCACGACCATGCCGGTGGCGGCCTCGATGCCGTGCCCGGCGACGTCGCCCACCGACAGCATGATCAGGCCGGAGGGCAGGACCACGGTGTCGTACCAGTCGCCGCCGACGAGCGACTCGGTCTCGGCCGGCCGGTAGCGGACGGCGACCCGCATCCCCGGGGCCTCGATGGCCGGTGGCGTGGGCGGCATGATGGCGTGCTGGAGCTGGAGCGCCAGCCGGTTGCGTTCGGCGGACTCGGCCTCGGTGTGGGCGAGCTGGTCCCTGGTCGCGGCCAGCGCCACCTCGGTCCAGTGCTGGGCCGAGATGTCCTGGTAGGCGCCCCGTACGGCGTGCAGCCGACGGTCCGCGTCGAGGACGGGCTCGGCCACCACCCGGATGTGGCGGGTGATTCCGTCGGGCCGCTGGAGGCGGAAGTTGACCGAGGAGGGGCGGCGGTGGCCCAGCAGCGCCCGCAGGAAACGGCCGAGGGCGGCCGAGTCGTCCGGATGGGCGTGGCCGGGAAGTTCCCGCAGCCGTACGGGGTCCGCGGTGGCCGGGAGCCCGTGCAAGGCGTAGAGCTGTGCGTTCCAGGTGGTCTCCCCGGTCGCGAGGTTCTCCTCGAAACCACCGATGCGGCCCAGGCGCTGGGCGTGCTGGAGGAGGTTGGCCAGTCGGGCCGTCTCGTCCTCGATCCGCCAGATGAGGAGGACGGCGGCGCCGTGGCGGCTGACGCTGATATCCGCGACCGAGGTGAGCGGGATCTGGTCGACCAGCGCGGTCAGGCTCATGCGTTCGGCCCGGAACGGCTCGCCCGTCGCGTGGACGCGCTCGATGATGTCGAACAGCCCGTTCTCGGCGGCGGCCATCGGGTAGGCCTCCAGCAGCAGCGCCCCGTTGACGTCGCCGCGCGGCCGTCCCACGGGATCGACGAACCGGCTGCCGACGTGCCGGATCCTGAAGTCGGTGAGGCGGCCCTCGGAGTCGAGGACCGGGGTGAGCACCACGGCAGGGTCCTGAAGACCCTCGGCGAGGTCGGTGAGTTCCGCTACGTCCGGGAGCACCGCGTCGCCGACCGCCGGATCGCCGGGCGGCGCGGCGTCCATGGTGCGGGCGCACAGCTCGGCGAGAGCCTCGACCTGGCGCTCGATCTGCGGCGGCTGCGGGGCCAGGGGCTGGGGCCAGCAGATCTCCAGGACACCGTGGATCCGTCCCCCCGTCCCGGTCGGTACGGCCATCCGTCCGCCGTCGGGCCACTGGAGGTGGCCGATCGAGGGGAGGCCGGTGCGTCGGGTGCGGGGCAGGGTGACCAGTCGGCGCTCCCGCAGTGCGAGACCGGCGACGGTGGAGACGCCCGGGGGTACGTGGCGCCAGCGGGCGGCCTCCCCGGGCGGGAACCCGGCGTGTCCGGCGAGGGCCAGCGAGCCGTCGGGGACGGCGGTCCAGACGGCCACCGCGACGGCTCCGAGCGGGTCGAGGGCATGGGTCAGGAGAGAATCGGCCACGGCCTGGGTGTCGGAGGCCGCGGCCAGCATGCCGCTCTCCGCGGTACGCAGCCGGACCGAGACCGTCGGGTGCCCCACAGGGTCGTCATCGGTACCGGCACGGTCGACGAACGCCGCCGCGATCTCGCTGACGTGGTCGCGGGACGCCTGGTTGACGATGTCGGCGGCGAGTTCGAGGCGCGACGTGCCGCTCTCCCGGCACAGTAGGTCGAGCTGGCGTGCCGCCGCGGCCGGGGTGCAGTTCAGCTGACCGATGAGGATGCCCTTGGCCAGTTCGACCAGCGCCCGGCCGTCCGCGGCGGCCTGCGCCTCCAGCACCTCCCGGCGCAGCCGTTCGACGGTGGCGACGAGCCGCCCCAGCAGCGTCGGGGACTGCTGCGGGACGGTGCGGGCGGCGACCGGTGCCGACGGCGGGTGGACGGCTTCCTGCCGTGTCGTGTCCCCGGTCACCGCGTCAGCCAGTGGCGGACGCGGGCGATGAGGTCGTCGGCGTCGACGGGCTTGGTGACGTAGTCGCTGGCGCCGGCTGCGAGGCTCTTCTCCCGGTCCCCGGGCATCGCCTTGGCGGTGACCGCGATGATGGGCAGGGCCTCGTAGGCCGGCATCCGCCGGATCTCGGCGGTGGCCGCGTAGCCGTCCAGTTCCGGCATCATCACGTCCATCAGGATCAGGGCGACGTCCGCGTTGGCGATGAGGGTGTCGATCCCCTTGCGGCCGTCCTCGGCGTGGAGCACGCGGATGCCGTGCAGCTCCAGGATCCCGCTGAGGGCGAAGAGGTTGCGAGCGTCGTCGTCGACGACGAGGACGGTGCGTCCGGCCAGGTCGGCGTCGGGCAGGTGGGCGTCCTGTCGCCCCGCGTCCGCCTGCCTGTGGGGCACTACGTCCCCAGGCTGTTCGGCGGACAGGTGGAGGGCGATGCGTTCGCGCAGCTCGTCCAGGCTGGACAGCAGTTCCACCCGGCGCGAGACGGCCCGCTCGCGCAGCGCTGCCTCCTGCCGGCCGGTCCGGCCCCGGGGGTTGTCATGGGCGAGGACGGGGAGCGAGGAGAGGGCCGGGTCGCCGTTGAGCGCGTCGAGGAAACGCAGCGCCTCGCCCCCGGGCATGTCCAGTTCCAGCACGACGCAGTGGAACGCGTCGGACGCCAGCGCGGCGGCCGCCTCCCGCGAGCTGGTGGCGCCCACCACCTGGATGCCGCCGCGCTCCCCGGCCGCGTGCCGACGGGGGACGAGGTCGCGGTCGGCGCTCTCGGCGACGAGGGAGAGCAGGCCGCCCGGCCGCTCCTCGATCACCAGCAGACGACGGGGGCGGCGCTGCGCCGGAAGCGCCGCGGCGGTCCTGCGGCCGCCCGGATCGGACGCCTGGGTGCCGCCCCCGGGCGAGCGCGTCCCGGCCGGCTCGCCGTGCGGGCCGTCCTCGTAGTCGGCGCGGCTGACGGGCAGGTAAAGGGTGAAGGTGCTGCCCTGGCCGGGGGTGCTCTCGGCGGTGACGGCTCCGCCGAGGAGCTGGGCGATCTCGCGGCTGATGGAGAGGCCGAGGCCGGTGCCGCCGTACTTGCGGCTGGTGGTTCCGTCGGCCTGCTGGAAGGCGCCGAAGACGGACTCCAGCTGCTGTTCGGGAATGCCGATGCCGGTGTCCCGAACCCGGAAGGCGAGCATGGGGGCGCGGCGGGAGACCCCGGCGGGGATCTCCGGGGCCGTCGCCGGTTCGATGCGCAGCTCGACGCCGCCGCGTTCGGTGAACTTGACGGCGTTGGAGAGCAGGTTGCGCAGGATCTGGCGCAGCCGCGCGTCGTCGGTGAGCAGGTCGCCGGGCGCGTCGGGGGCGGTGGTGACGGTGAAGTCCAGGCTCTTCTGCGTGGTCATCGGGCGGAAGGTGGCGTCGACGTACTCCAGCAGCTGGGGCAGGTGCACCAGCTCGGGGTTGACGTCCATCTTGCCTGCCTCGACCTTCGACAGGTCGAGGATGTCGTTGATCAGCTGGAGCAGGTCGGAGCCGGCCGAGTGGATGATGCCCGCGTACTCGACCTGCTTGGGGGTGAGGTTGCGGGTGGGGTTCTGCGCCAGCAACTGGGCCAGGATGAGGAGGCTGTTGAGCGGGGTGCGCAGCTCGTGGCTCATGTTGGCCAGGAACTCCGACTTGTAGGTGGAGGCCAGCGACAGCTGCTGCGCCCGGGCCTCCAGTTCCTGCCGGGCCTGCTCGATCTCCAGGTTCTTGGCCTCGATGTCGCTGTTCTGGCTGGCGAGGAGGGCGGCCTTCTCCTCCAGTTCGGCGTTGGAACGCTGGAGTTCCTCCTGCTGGACCTGGAGTTCCTCCGAGCGGGCCTGCAGTTCGCCGGTGAGCCGTTGGGACTCGCCGAGGAGTTCGTCGGTGCGGGCGTTGGCGACGATCGTGTTGACGTTGGTGCCGATGGTCTCCATCAGCTGGGCGAGGAAGTCCCGGTGCACGGGGGTGAAGGCGCTGAAGGAGGCCAGTTCGATCACGCCGAGGACCTGGTCGTCGACGACGATCGGAAGGATGACCAGGCTGCCCGGAGTCGTGTGGCCGAGCCCGGAGGAGATGACGTAGTCGCCGGGGACCCGGTCGGTGGCGATGATCCGGTGGCTGCGGGCCGCCTGCCCGACGAGGGACTCGCCCAGGGCGAACCTCGTGCCCGCCGCGCTGCCCGCGGGGCGGCCGTAGGAGCCGACGAGGGTGAGCACGGTTCCGCGGGGGGCGTCCTCGGCGAGGTAGAAGGCGCCGTACTGGGCGGCGACCAGCGGCGTCAGTTCGTCCATGACGAGTTCGGCGACGGCGGCGAGATCCCGGTGGCCCTGCATCAGGCCGGAGATGCGGGCCAGGTTGGACTTGAGCCAGTCCTGCTCCTGGTTGGCCCGCGTGCTCTCGCGCAGGGATCCCACCATCGAGTTGATGTTGTCCTTGAGTTCCGCGACCTCACCGGAGGCGTCGACGGTGATCGAACGGGTCAGGTCGCCCTCGGCGACCGCGCTGGCGACCTCGGCGATGGCCCGCACCTGGCGGGTGAGGTTGCCGGCGAGTTCGTTGACGTTCTCGGTCAGCCGCTTCCAGGTGCCGGAGACCCCTTCGACCTCGGCCTGACCTCCGAGCCGGCCCTCGCTGCCGACCTCGCGGGCGACCCGGGTGACTTCCGCGGCGAACGCGGACAGCTGATCGACCATCGTGTTGATGGTGGTCTTCAGCTCCAGGATCTCGCCGCGGGCGTCCACGTCGATCTTCTTGGACAGGTCGCCGTTGGCGACGGCGGTGGTGACGAGGGCGATGTTGCGGACCTGGCCGGTGAGGTTGTTGGCCATGGAGTTCACGTTGTCCGTGAGGTCCTTCCAGGTGCCCGCCACGTTGGGGACCCGGGCCTGGCCGCCGAGCCGGCCCTCGGTGCCGACCTCGCGGGCCACCCGGGTCACCTCGTCGGCGAACGCGGACAGCGTGTCGACCATCGTGTTGATGACACCGGCGAGCGCGGCCACTTCGCCCTTCGCCTCGACGGTGATCTTCTGCGACAGGTCGCCGCGGGCGACCGCGGTGGCGACCTGGGCGATCGACCGGACCTGTCCGGTCAGGTTGGACGCCATGACGTTGACGTTGTCGGTGAGGTCCTCCCAGGTGCCGGAGACCCCCTGGACGGTGGCCTGGCCTCCCAGGTTGCCCTCGGTGCCGACCTCGCGGGCGACGCGCGTCACCTCGTCGGCGAACGCGGACAGCTGATCGACCATCGTGTTGATGGTCTCCTTCAACTCCAGGATCTCCCCGCGCGCGTCCACCCTGATCTTCTGCGTCAGGTCGCCCTGGGCGACGGCGGTGGTGACCTCGGCGATCGATCGGACCTGGGCCGTCAGGTTGTCGGCCATGACATTGACCGATTCCGTGAGGTCCTTCCACGTTCCGGAGACGCCCTGGACGTCCGCCTGGCCGCCGAGCCGGCCCTCGGTGCCGACCTCGCGGGCCACCCGGGTCACCTCCCCGGCGAACGCGGACAGCTGATCGACCATCGTGTTGATGGTCTCCTTCAGCTCCAGGATCTCCCCGCGGGCGGTGACGGTGGCCTTCTGGGAGAGGTCGCCCTTGGCCACGGCTGTGGCCACTTGGGCGATGGAGCGCACCTGGGCGGTGAGATTTCCGGCCATGAAGTTGACCGAATCCGTGAGGTCCAGCCAGGCTCCCCCGACCCCGGGAACGTCCGCCTGACCGCCGAGCCGGCCCTCGGTGCCGACCTCGCGTGCGACCCTCGTGACCTCGGAGGTGAACAGCGACAGCTGGTTGACCATCCCGTTGAAGACGGTCGCGATCTCCCCGAGCAGCCCGTCCGCCCCGTCGGGCAGCCGGGTACGGAAGTCCCCGTCCCGCACAGCGGTCAGCCCGGCCAGCAACCGGCGCAGCTCCGACTCTCCGATTCCGCCACCCGGCAACGCCGCAGCGCCACCCCGTGGATCCGCGCCCGCCCGCTCGGCCATTCGTCACCCTCACTCTCGATACAACCGCGCCGATCCGCGGACAGGACAGGCCCAACGACGGCAGGGCATGCCGGAGCGCCCGGCTCCGCCGGGATCCGTCCTCACCGCGGCACCGGTCCGGTGAAGGCTAACGCCGCCGGAGGGGCGGCGGAGCACGCTCGATCACTCCGCAGGGCGGTACCTCCGGAATCCCGAGGAGCGGACCGGCCCGGCGTCCCGGCCGGGGGACGGCCCGAACTGACCTTCCGCCCGCGGTGCTCCGAAGTCCCCGGATGTCGCCGCGGGCTCCGGGTAGACGAACCGGTGACGGAGGGGGCACCACGACGGAAGGGAGTGAGGACATTGGCGGTCAAGGCGGTCGGCTGGGCACGTTCGTTCCCGATGTCGCACGGCGTCCGGGCGGCGCGGCAGTGGACGGCGGCGCACCTGGCGTCCCTGCCGTGGAACGCCGCGGCGGCCGACACCGTGCACTCCGTACTGCTCTGCGTCAGCGAACTGGTCACCAACGCCCACCTGCACGCCGCCGGCACCGCGCACCTGGTACTGACCTGGGACGGCATCTGCCTGCACGTCAGCGTCGCCGACGCCGATCCGCGGCTGCCCCGCGCCGATCGCACCGGGCCCGACGCGACGGCGACCTCCGGTCGCGGGCTGGGCATCGTCACCGCGCTCGCCGACGCGCTGGACGTCCACTCGTGCCACGGCGGCAAGGCGGTCACAGCCTGCTTCCGCCCCGCGGGCGGCCCGGACCCGCACCGGGCCGAGCCGTGCGCCGGCTGAACCGGACGCCGGGAGCTCAGCGGCGCGGGCTCACGCGGCCAGGGCGTCCTCGACGCTCGCGTGCAGGGAGAGGACCGTGTCGGCCCCGGTCACGGCGAAGAGCCGGCGCAACTGCTCGCCGGGGGCGGCGATGCGCAGCCCGGTGAGGTGGTGCAGGCGCAGGAGCAGGTTCAAGAAGGAGGAGTCTCCGAAAGTGATGGAGCCGGCGTCCAGAACCACCAGCGAGTGGCGGCCGGCCGCCGCGGTGAGGGCCCCTTCCAACGGGTTCAGCGTGTCCTGGTCCAGCTCCCCGTGGGCCGCCACCACCCAGCCGCCTCCCGCCGGATAGCCCTCCCCCACCGCACCTGGCTGGTACGCGTCCCCGAATCCGCTCATGTCCGCCTCCACGGATCGCCGCCTGCACGTCTGTAGCTTCTGTACGTGTGCTTCTGTACGTGTGTTGCTTCGGTACGTCCTCGTCAAGGGAGTATGCCTGCTCACCAGGGCGGCACCGCTCCCCCGGGTCGGCCGGGACCTCGGCGGCCGCAGGCCGGCGACGCGCGGGAGAGCCTCCGGAACCGGAGTGTGTGAACACGCGATGCCGGGGCAGAAGCGCGACGGCAGCCGCAGTCAATCGGGAGGGAGCGGCCCACCATGTCTCGCTCGGCCACCGTTGTAGGCCCCATTAGCGCAACCGACACGCGCGTCCCCGTACGTGACCGGGAGGACCCGGGAACACCGGCGCGGGACGAGGACCTGACACGGCGCGGAACGCCGACCCGGGTGGACAACGCCCGTGAGGTGACGCCCAGCGACGCACGTGAGCTGTCGCGGCACTTCTTCCGTCGGCTGCAGTCCCTCGAGGAGGGCACGCGCGAGTACCAGTACACCCGCAACACCCTGATCGAGATGAACCTCTCGCTCGTGCAGTTCGCCGCACGGCGCTTCCGTGCCCGCGTGCTCGGCGGCGGCCTCGACATGGACGACATCATCCAGGTGGGGACCATCGGCCTCATCAAGGCCATCGACCGCTACGACCTCGACCGGGAGGTCGAGTTCTCCACGCTCGCCCTGCCGTACATCACCGGCGAGATCAAGCGGTACTTCCGCGACACGACCTGGGCCGTGCACGTCCCCCGACGGCTGCAGGAGCTCCGCACGGAACTGGCCAAGGCACAGGAGGCCCTGACCGACGTCCTGGGCCGGGCGCCGACGGTCAAGGAGGTCGCCCAGCACCTGGAGCTGTCCGAGGAGGAGGTCATCGACGGGCTGGTGGCCGCCAACGGCTACACGAGCGGCTCCCTCGACGCCGCCGGCGCGGACGACGACGCACCCTCCACCGCGAACCGGACGACCCGGCCCCTGGCGGAGCGCCTCGGCGAGGTCGACCCCGCCATGGAGCTCTTCGAGGACTTCCACACCCTTGCGCCCCTGCTGGACCAGCTCGACGAACGCGACCGCCGGATCCTGCAGATGCGCTTCGGCCAGGACAAGACCCAGGCCGAGATCGGCGCCGAACTGGGCATCTCCCAGATGCAGGTCTCCCGCCTGCTGTCCCGGACCCTGACCCGGCTGCGCGCCGGCATGCTCACGGCCTAGGCCCGCACCATGACGCCGGACCCGGACCCGGGCGCGACCGCGCCGCCGACCGCCCCGCCGACGCGGGGCCGGCGCGACGCGCGCCCGAGCGGCACCTGCGGCCTCGGCGCCCGGCAAGCCGTCCCCGGGGTCCTCGGCGTCGCGACCGGGACACCCGGGCCCCTCGTGCACCTCGGTCCGTCCGCCGCGGTCCTCCCCGCCCCCGCCGAGGTCACCGCAGGTGTACGGGCCTCGGTGGACCCAGGCCGGCAGGAGCGGCGCCCGCTGCCCGACGACCTGCCGCACCCGCACCCGCACCCGCACCACGAAGTGGTGGAGATGCTCCCGGACGAGTACGCCGCGCCGGAGGCCGCAGCATGATCCCCGCTCCTGCGCCCGGCGGGCCCGGACCCTTCCTCCACCCCGCCCTCTTCTACCGGAACCTCACCGAGTACGTGACGGGGGTGAGCGGATTCGTGCGCGCCGCCCTCGCCTCCGACGAGCCGGTGCTCGTCGCCGTTCCGGGACGTCGCCTGGACGCCCTGCGCGACAGCCTCGGCCCGGACGGGAGCACCGGCATCACCTGGACCGACATGGCGGAGCTGGGCCGCAATCCGGGCCGCGTCCTGGCCGCCCTCCAGGAGTTCGCCGACCGGGACCCGGGGCGGGCGGCACGGATCGTCGGCGAACCCGTCTGGCCCGGCCGCTCCCCCGCCGAGGTGCTGGAGGCCACCCGGCACGAGGCCCTCATCAACACAGCCTTCGCCGACCGGCCCGCCACGGTCCTGTGCCCGTACGACGTGGCCGGGCTGGAGCCCGCCGTGGTGGACGGCGCCCGGCGCACCCACCCCACGCTCATCGAGCAGGGCCGGGAGCTGCCGAGCGAGGCCTACACCGACGCCGCCCGGGTCACGGCGGACCTGGACCGCCCGCTGCCCGAGCCCGACGGCCCGGTGGCCCTCCTCGCCTACGCCCGCGGCGGGCTGGCCTCGGTGCGCGCGTACGCCGAAAGGTGGGCGCGAGGCACCGCGCTGACCGCGACACGCCGCGGTGACCTGGTCATGGCGATCAGTGAGGGCGCGGCGAATTCCCTCTGCCACGGCGGCGGGACGGGCACGCTGCGCCTGTGGAGCGTCTCGGGGCCCGCGGCGGGGGTCGTCGCCGAGATCCGCGACGACGGACACCTGGCGGACCCCCTGGCCGGACGACGCCGCCCCTCGCTGGCCTCGGCCCGCGGCGGCCGCGGTCTGTGGATGATCCACCAGCTCTGCGACCTGGTCGAGGTCCGTGCGACGGAGTCCGGCTTCACGCTGCGGTTGCACCTGGCCACGCCCTGAGACGGCGGTCGCCTACAATGTCGTGCGCCTGCCCGGGCGGAGCGGGAGGCCGTCTGCGACGCGTGGCCGGTACCGTACATCGATCGTGCCCGCGCCGGGCATACGCCTGGGACAGAGACCAGTGTCAACGCGGGGGTGAGAGAGCTCGGTGGAGACCGTCGGACCGGAAACGGGTGATCCTGTGAGTGTCGGCCTACCCGCCGCGGGGCAGCGCCGCCGGCTCGCCCTGGCGGGCGTCCGCGGCTCCGTCGCCAAGGGGCGTGACTTCACGCGACAGGCCCTGCGCGACTGGGGCTGGTACGGGACCGAGACCGCCGAGGACACCCTGCTTCTCGTGTCCGAGCTGCTGACGAACGCGTCACTGCACGCCGACGGCTGTCACGAGCTCGTCCTCACGGCCGGGAAGGTGCTGCGCATCGAGGTGTGCGACGGCTCGACGACGCTCCCCCACCCCGATCCCTCGACCCGGCGCGGCGTACCGGGCGGTCACGGCCTCCACATAGTGGAGCGGCTGTCCGATCGATGGGGTGCGGACGCGCACCCCGGCGGCAAGGCCGTCTGGGCCGAGATCGACGCCGCCCGGCTGGTGTCCGGCAGGCCCACCGGCCACTAGGGCGGGTGGACGGCGTCCCCGCGTAGTGGAGTCGTGCCCGCGGGGTATCCGCGGGACATGGAAACCTCTTCGGATCGGCCGGGCGGCACGCGGCACCCGGTGTGGGGGCGGATCGTCGTCGGCGTGGCGGTGGTCGTGGTGCTGATCGTGCTCGTGGAGCGCTTCAGCCTGGTTCCGGCGTTCGGCGGCCTCTTCGGCCACGACACCCGGGACCGGTCGGGTCCGGCACTGCTCAAATCGGTCCAGGACATGGACCGTTACGAGGGCGCCGTCGGCAACTTCCAGGTGGTCGTGGACCTAGAGGAGGACGCGCCCTTCCTGCCGGACGCGATCCGCGGGACCCGCACCCTGTACGTGGGCGCGGGCACGGTCAGCGGCTACGTCGACATGGGCGGGCTGGACGAGCGCAGCGTCACCGTGAACGAGGACCGCACCGCGGCCACGATCCGGCTGCCGCACGCCGTACTCGGCCCTGCGACCCTCGACCCGAACCGCTCGTACGCGGTGTCGAAGCAGCGGGGCCTGCTGGACCGGATCGGCGACCTGTTCTCCGACAACCCGGCCGGTGAGCAGGCCGTGCAGAAGCTCGCCGCACAGCACATCGACGAGGCGGCCCGCACGGCGGGCCTGGCCGAGCGGACCGAGAAGAACACGACGTCGATGCTGGAGGGGCTGCTCGGTTCCCTCGGCTTCCGCGACGTGGTGATCGCCTACGGCTGACCGGCTCCGGGTCGCGCGCCCGCGCGAGCCCGCACCCTCGGCCGTGCCCGCGCCGTACCGGCGCATGGCCGGTCCGGGGCCGGGTAGCCGCGCCTTCGAGACGTCCGGACGGGCCCCCGCGCCTCGGGGGCGCGGGACGGCCGACGACGCGGAAAGGATGCGCATGTCGCACGTCGAGGAGTAT
This sequence comes from Streptomyces sp. NPDC058880, assembly GCF_042742535.1. NCBI lineage: Bacteria > Bacillati > Actinomycetota > Actinomycetes > Kitasatosporales > Streptomycetaceae > Streptomyces > Streptomyces sp. NPDC058880. The sequence goes on along the minus strand of NZ_JBHYMC010000013.1, from coordinate 15,676 downwards.
GTCGAGGTCAACGTGCCGGTACGCACGGCCTACAACCAGTGGACGCAGTTCGAGGACTTTCCCGCCTTCATGGAGGGGGTCGAGCGCGTCGACCAGCGCAGTGACACGCTCACCCACTGGGTGACGAACGTGGGTGGCGTCCGGCGCGAGTTCGACGCGCAGATCACCGAGCAGCTCCCAGACCGGCGCGTGGCGTGGATGACGGTCGATGGTGAGCCCCGCCAGGCCGGGCTCGTCACCTTCCAGCCGGTCGACGCGACCACCACCAAGGTCGTGCTGCACATGAACTGGGTGCCCGACGGCGTGGCCGAGGCCGCGGCCGACAAGCTCGGCTTCGTCAAGCGTCAGGTCACCGGGGATCTGAAGCGTTTCAAGCTGTTCATCGAGTCCCGCGGGATCGAGACGGGCGCCTGGCGCGGCGAGGTCTGATCACCATGACCAGCCAGGCGGCGAGCAGAGGTGCCCGGTCCGCGTCGCGCGGCGGCACCCTCCGGGAGGTCGCGGCACGCTGCGGCCTGGTGACGCGCGGAGTGCTGTACGTACTGATCGGGATCCTGGCCGTCCGCATCGCCTTCGGCGGGGACGGCGGCCGGGAGGCCGACCGGCATGGCGCCCTCCAGGAACTCGCGGACAAGCCCTTCGGCTCCGTCCTGATCTGGGCCGTCGGCATCGGTCTCGTCTGCATGATGCTGTGGCGGCTGTCGGAGGCCGTGTTCGGCGCGTCCGGTCCGGACGGCGACAAGCCGACGAAACGGCTCGCTTCGGCGGGCCGGTGCGTGTTCTACGCGGTGACGGCCTTCTCCGTCCTCGTGTTCGCCGCGGGCGGCGGCGGGCGTTCCGGTGATGAGCAGTCCCGTGACATCACCGCGAAGGCGCTGGGTCTGCCCCTCGGCCAGTGGCTGGTGGGTGCCGCGGGACTCGCCGTCGCCGGCGCCGGCGTGGTCATCGCGGTACAGGCGGCGCGGCGCCGCTTCCGCAGGCACCTCGCCATGGAGGGGTCGTGGGAGGGGTCGCGCAAGGCGGTCGGCTTCCTCGGGGTGACCGGCGGGCTGGCCCGCGGGGCCGTGTTCACGGCGGCCGGCGGCTTCGTCGTGTACGCGGCCCTGCGCTACGACCCGGGACAGGCGAAGGGAACGGACGACACCATGAGGTCGTTCGCCGGGACTCCGGTGGGACCGTGGCTGCTGGTCGTGGTGGCCGTCGGGCTGATGCTGTTCGGGGCGTTCTCCTGGGCGATGGCCCGGTGGCGCGAGGTGTGAACCCTTCCACCCGGCGCCGCGGAGCCGGGCGAGGCGGGACGGCCCCCGTGTTCAGGGCCGCCCGACCGGGGCCGGATCCGCCGGAAACCCGGCCCCGCCGTCCGTACGCCCCCGCACTCCCCCGCAGCGGTCCCGGCCGGGCCCCGTCCGGCGGATGCGCCCCGCGGGCGCATGGAGGCGGTGCGGGCGGGCACGCGTACGGAGTGAGCGACATCCCCAGCACCGGAACCGCGTCACGCCGTTCCGGCCCTCCCGCCACCGGCACCGCCACCGCCCTCGCGGCACGCACCCGCGCCCAGTTGCGGCGTACGGCCGTCCGCGTCTGGACGGACAACCTGGCCGACCACGCGGCCGCCCTCACCTACTACGCCCTGCTCGCGCTGCTGCCCGCGCTCGTCATCGCCGCGTCCGTCGTCGGACTGCTGGGCGGGGCGCGGCGCGACCGGCTGATCACCGACCTGACCGCGTACGCGCCACCGCAGTCGGCGCAGGTGCTCCGCGAAGCGCTGGGCGGCCTCCCCGAGGGGCATTCGATGTGGGCCCTGCTGCTCGGCGGGGTGGTGAGCGCGCTGTGGTCGGCGTGCAGTTACCTGGCGGTGTTCCGCCGCGCCCTGCACACCATGCACCGGGTGCCGGACATGCGGCGTCCGCTGCGTGCCGCACACATTCTCGTCGTCCACGCCGGGCTGCTGCTGGTGCTGCTCGTCGTGGGGGCGGTGGGCCTGGTCGTGTCCGGGCCGCCGGCCCGCTGGGCCGCACGGGCCGTCGGCGGAGCCGGCCCGGACCTCGTCCCGCTGCTGCGCTGGCCCGTGCTGCTGGTGGTCGTGACGCTCCTGGTGCTGGTGCTCTTCCGGACCGGACCGGCCCAGATCCGGGGCACCCGGCGGGGCCTGCCGGGCGGTGTGCTGGCGGCCCTGCTCTGGCTGGCCGCCTCGGGGCTCTTCACGCTCTACGCGCAACTGGACACCTACGGCCGCCTGTACGGGTCGCTGGCCGGGATCGTCGTGTTCGTGATCTGGCTCTGGTTCGCCAACCTGGCCCTGCTCACCGGCGCCCAGTTCAACGCCGAACGGGCGCGGGAGCCGGCGGCCGGGCCCACGGCCTGACCGCCGGACCGGCCGTAGGCGTTCCGGCCGCCCTACTGCTCCCGCCGGGCCCGCCGGGAGCGTCGCGCGAGTACGGCGACGGTCAGGACGCCGGCGGCCGTGGCCAGCGCGGTGCGGTGGGACCGGGCCAGGCTCGCGGCCCGGGCGGCCTTCGCCCGCACGGGGCCGCGCCGCGGGTGCCCGGTGAGCCGCCCGGAGCGGGCGGCCGTGTCCCGGACGCGGGTCGCCGTCCGCCACGCGGCGGCGAGCACGGGACCGGGCGTCCTGTCCTCGACGAGTCGCCCGACGTGCATGGCGGTGTCCCGCAGTCGGCCGGTCGCGCGTGCGACGTGCCGGCGGAGCTCCACCGGGGTCGGGACGGACGTGTCGTTCGCGTGCGGTACCAGCGTCATGGAACTGCCCTCTCCTCGGAATTGCTCTCGCGCAAAGCTCTGTTGTGCTGCTGCCCGGCAGCTGCGCGACAACGCGCCTGTACGGCATGTGAACTGACGGAGCCTGCGCTCTGCCGGGACGCGGCACGACCGTGGGCCCGAACTCGGCGAGTTCGGGCCCACGGTCGCGAAGCGGCGGGACTCGCGCCGGTCAGAGCGGCGGGAGGCCGAAACGGGTGGCGGCGTAGTAGGAGCCCAGCTCTTGCTGGTAGTCCCGGTCGCCGAGGTGCTTGTCCCGGTGGAACTCGGGTGCGTCCTTGATCTGGCCCCTGGTGCGGTCGACGTAGATCGTCCGCTCGTCGGGGTCGATGCTGACGACGGTGCTCGCGGGCAGCAGGACCTCCTTGCCGAAGATCCAGACACCGGTGTCCACGACCAGGTAGGCGTCACCGACCTCGTCGGAGTGCTTGTCCACCTTGCCGATGCCGCCGTCGGTCGCCTCGACCTTGTAGCCGGTCAGATCGGTGCCGGCCAGGTGGCCCGAGGTCGACTTGTAACTCCACACATGTTCAGTCACGCGGAAACAACTCCTCCGTTGGACGGGGGACGGCGGGGGCGCTCCCCTGCCGTCCGTCCTTCTTCGTACGTCGTGCGCGGGGTGTGCGTTCTCCCCGTGCACTCCGCCTGCCCCGCCCCCGGCACCTCATGCACGCGGCCGACGTCCGCCGCTCGCCGGACCCTATGCTGCGGGCAGGACCAAGCCGATTGAACTCGTCATATTCGACTGCGACGGCGTGCTCGTGGACACCGAGCGCATCGCGACGCGCGTCCAGGTCGCCCTCGGGGAGGTCGCCCGCGGCAAGCCGGCCCCGGACCTGTTCCTGTACGCGGCGCAGCGCATGGGCGTCGAACCGGCGGCCTGCCTGGTGGTCGAGGACAGCCGGCCGGGTGTGGAGGCGGCCCGCGCCGCCGGGATGCGGTCCCTGGGCTACGCGGGCGGGATGACCCCGGCCGGAGCGCTCGAAGGCCCGGGGACGACCGTGTTCCACGACATGCGCGACCTGCCCGGTCTCATCGCGGCGGGATGACCGGGAGGCGGGCACCGTCCGACTGCCCCGCCCGCTCCGTGGCCTCGGTTGCCACGCCCGTGAGCGGGGGCTCCGCGGTCCCTCCTCTAGAGTTCTTCCGGCCCCCTTCGCGCCCGCGACCCGCACCGCGGCGCGAACCGAACTGTCCGCGGGCCCGACCGAGGAGCAATCGTGACCGACCAGGCGTCCATATCGCTGCAGCAGGAGATCGCCCGGGACCTCCGGGTGAGCGCGTCCTTCGACGCCCGGCAGGAGATCGAGCGCCGCGTGGCGTTCCTCGCCGACCGGCTGGTCTCCACGGGCCTGCGCTCGCTGGTGCTGGGCATCAGCGGCGGTGTGGACTCCACGACCACGGGCAGGCTGTGCCAGCTCGCGGTCGAGCGGGTCCGCGCCACCGGGCGGGAGGCGACGTTCTTCGCGATGCGTCTGCCGTACGGCGTGCAGGCGGACGAGTCCGACGCGCAGCTGGCCCTGGAGTTCATCCGGTCCGACCGGGTCCTGACCGTCGACGTGAAGCCCTCCAGCGACGCGGCGCTGGAGGCGGTACTGGCCGGTGGCACGGTCTTCCGCGACGCGCACCACCAGGACTTCGTGCACGGCAACATCAAGGCCCGCCAGCGCATGATCGCCCAGTACGCGGTCGCGGGCGCGCACGCGGGCCTGGTGGTGGGCACCGACCACGCCGCCGAGGCGGTCTCGGGCTTCTTCACGAAGTTCGGCGACGGTGCGGCCGATGTGGTTCCGCTCACAGGTCTGACCAAGCGCCGGGTCCGGGCGGTGGCCGAGGCGCTGGGCGCGCCGTCCTCGCTGGTCTGGAAGACGCCGACCGCGGATCTGGAGACGCTGAATCCGGGTCTGGCCGACGAGGAGGCGCTCGGCGTCACCTACGACGACATCGACGACGTCCTGGAGGGCAAGCCCGTCGACGCGGCCGCCCTGGACATCATCGTCAACCGTTACCGGGCCACCGAGCACAAGCGGCAGCTGCCGATCGCCCCCTGACCACCTCCGGTCCCGCGCCGTCGCCGGGACGGCACCCTCTCGGAGACCGCGACCTCGCGCAGGAGCCGCCGCGTCGCGCCGCGCGGCGGGTCCTGCGCTCCCAGCAGGTGCAGGGGCTGGGCCGAGGTCAGACGGAGGTGGAGAGGACGGGGTCCTGCGGCCGGCGTGCCGCAGGGCGGGGGCTGCCGGCGACGATCAGCGCGAGCAGGACCGCCGCCGCCTCGCTCTGCAGGATCCGGGCGGACTGCTTCAGCCGGCCCGGATCGGGGACGGGAAGGGACAGCGCCACGCATTCCGGGGTCGGGCCGGCGGTGATCGGCACCGCCGCGCACACCGTGCCGACGGCGTACTCCTGGAGGTCGAGGAGGGGCGTGTTGGGCGGGCGGTCGTCGAGTTGCCGGAAGAGTGCCCGCTCACCGGTGAGCGTGTGGGTGGTGAAGGGCGTGAGCCGGTGGCGGGACAGGTGGTCCCGCCGGCCGTCGTGGTCCAGTTCGGCCAGCAGCGCCTTGCCCACCGCGGAGGCATGGGCGGCGGCGCGGAAGTCGACCCACTCCTCCACCGCGGGCGCGGCCGGACCGTCCGCGTACTGGGTGATGGCGACCTCGCCGTCGGTGTAGCGGGCGACGTAGACGGCGGCGCCGACCGCGTCCCGCACCCAGGCCAGGGTCTCTCGCAGGTGCCGGCGGCCCTCAGCGCCGTCCGTCTCGCTCAGCAGGAGGATGTGGCCGGCGACATAGGCGTCCGGTCCGATCGGCGTGGCCAGGTCGGCGCGGACGAGCTGCTCCACCGCCCGGGCGAGGACCAGCTGCGGCAGCTTCGTCTCGCGGGCGATCTGGGTCAGGTTCACGCCGCCCGAGTGCCGGTTGACGACTTCCAGGACGCGCAGTGCCCGGTGGACGGATTCCAGTGGTGCCGGGGCCGTCCGTCCCCCGGCGGACGGCGCGGCCGCACGGGTCGGCTGCGGCTGCTTCAGCGCCTCGATTTCCCACCCGTTCGCCTGCTCCGTGAGGTGCAAGGGGTTGAGCCGGGCGTTCTGCGCGACGGCCACGGCGACCTGCGGCCCCGGGGTGAAGACCTCCCCCAGGTCGGGGTGCTCCCTGCGGGGGCGCGCCATCAGGGCCTGCCGCAGGCGCGCCGGGAGCCGCAGCGGCGGCCGGCAGGCCCCGCCCGGTCCGCCGGTCAGGGACGTGAGGTCCTGGGTGGTGATGGGCGGGGACGTCCAGATGACGGAGGCCCCGAGGGCCTCTTCGAGCGCGTGGGGGATCTGCGGCAGCGGCGGCAGGCGTTCGTCGGGCGCCAGGATGTGGGCCTGGCGCTTCCAGAACCGGGCGGTCGCGACCTCGGCGCGCGCCAGGTGGTGCAGGTAGAGACAGCGGGCCGCGGTCTGCGAGCCCGCCCCCGCCGCGTACTGGAACCAGAACTGCGCGCCCTCCGTCCGGTCCGCGAGGTGGAGCAAGCAGCCAAAGAGGAGTGCCGAGTTCGCGCCGTGGGGCCAGGAGTCGACCGCCAGGGCGAGCTGGGCGAAGTCCCGGCTCTCCACGAGGCACCAGGCGAGGTCGTCCAGACCGCGGGCCGCCCGCACGTGGCAGGCCGCGTCGAGGACCAGCTCGTCGGTGTCGGCCTGGGGGGCCGGTCCGCCCGCGGCGGCGGCCGGTCCGGCCAGGGTGGTGGTTCCGGCCGCCGCGCGGGCGCGGTCCGCGGCGATCCGGCGGGCGATGCGGCGCCGCGCGGCGCCCTCGTCGTATCCGGCGTACTCCTCCGCGAGTACCGTCGCGTCCGCCAGGGACGCGTCCAGTCCGCACGGCGGCTTGTCTCGGTGGCGTGGCCTGTCGCTCACTGGTCCTTCTCCTCTCCGGGGATCCAGTCCACCCCGAGTTTGCGGGACAGGGTTCGGCGTGCGCCGCGGATGTGCGATCGGACCGTGGCCGGGGCGATCCCCATCATCCGGGCGACCGTGTCGCAGTCGTTGCCCAGCAGGAAGGCGAGCAGCACCACGTCGTACTGCCGCTCGGACAGGCCCGCGATCGCCGCGTACAGTCCGAGTTTCGACTCCAGCAGTTCCAGCCGTTCCCGCGAGGAGCGGCGCAGTGCGGCGAACCAGGCCGTCTCGACCATCGCCACCTGCCGTCCCAGGACGGCCAGCCGCCGCTCGACGTGCTCGCGCAGCACCGCCCAGGCGAAGCCGTGCAGGCTCGCCTCCTTCAGTGCCTGGCGCCATACCTTCAGCAGGAAGGTGAACACGTCGTCGACGACTTCCTCGGCGTCCTTGGGGTTCCCCAGCTGCAGGTGGGCGTAGCGCAGATAGGCACGGTGCTGCTGGGAGTGGAAGGCCGTGAACTCCACCGGCAGCACGCCGGCGAGTTCGCTGGAGACCGCACGGTATCCCGACGGATCGAATTCTCCTGCGTTCATGCGCTCCCCCACAGCTGTGCGCCGCCGTCCGTCGCAGTGGCGGGGATTCGACGGCGGCGGGCCGCGGGGGCGTTCGGCGGTCGGCCGGCGGACGGCCCTCCGGTTGCTCTCCCCGCTCCGGGCCCCGGCGGGCGCGTGCGCGCCCGCAGCACATCGATCGTGACAACGCCGACCACGGTGGTGGCCAACAGCACGAGGGCGAGCGTCTCGGCGGCATTCACGTCTGAGCGGACCTTCCCGGTGGAGTGTGGGTGGCCGGCCGCCTGCCCCCGCCCCAGCGGCCGCGGAGCGCCAGGCGCTCCCGATCACCACCCCATCGGAAAACGAGCCCGATCGTGCAAGCCGGTCCGTGGAAATCCCCGCCACGAAGCGCATTCGCCGTTCCGCGCGCCCCCGGCCCCCCGCGCACGCCCCCGATCGGATGGCTCCGTGCCCCGATCCGGTGGAACACGCACGGACGCGCCCCTCCCCGGGGCCGGCTGCCTGCATGGTGGGTCCGGAATGCGGCGCCGGGCACCCCCGCACGCGCGTCCCGTCGAGGAGGAAGGGCCGTATCCGGATGGCGTTCGCGAGGACCGTACTGCCCGCCCTGCTCTGCCTGTCGCTGACCGGGGTTCCGGCCGCGGCTCCCGACGCGGCGGCCGCGGCCGCGGGGCCGTACGACGGGCAGGTGCGCCACGAGAGCGCGCTCTTCAGCGTGAAGGCGACGAACAACGCGGCCGCACAGGAGTTCACGGTCGACGGCACCCGGCTGTCCCGGGTGAGCGTCTGGCTGGGGAGCGGTGCCGCGACGGGGACGGTGACCGCCCAGGTGCGGCGCGTGCGCTCGGACCCGGCGTCGGCGATCGCCTCGGCCACCGTGGACCTCGCCGCCCTCGGCGGCCCCGGAGCCGGCTGGGTGGAGTTCCCGCTCGGGGACACCGGGATCACTGCGGGCCGCACCTACCACCTCTTCGTCCAGGCCACGACCTCGGAGAGCGGGCCGGTCGCCTGGTACGGCACGCGGCGGGCGGTGCCCGGTTCGCTCAGCAGCTGGAACTACGACCGGGCGTACTGGGGCGGCTGGCACGCCGACGACACCGCCCGGCCGGCCTTCCGCGTCAACCCCAGCGGCGGCGAGCGGTGCGGGGAGACCGAGCCGTGCTACGTACCCTCCTCCGCTCTCGCGGCCCGTACATCGGGGCTGCTGGCCAACGGTGCGGTGACCGAGGCGGTGTCGCCGTCCTTCGCCGTCGGAGCCTCCTACGTCGCGGGGAGCAACGTGCTGCGACTGCCCTCCGGCCGCTGGCGGTACCTGCCCGCCGGGGCCACGGAGTCGGCCGTCGTCGAGGCGGACGACCCGGGCGCGCTGGCACAGGTCGAGGAGAGCCGCGCATGGCTGGCCAGAGGCCGGGTGCCAGGAGCCACCGCGCGGCAGCGGGCCGCCGCAGGGCGCGCCCTGCTGTCGATGCGGGCCCTGCTGAAGCCCAATGGCGCCTTCGCCGCGGCATGGTCCCCGCCGTGGGAGTACTCGTGGCCCCGGGACGGAGCGTTCGCCGCGGCCGCGTTCGCGGCGACCGGGCACGACGAGGAGGCGTACCGGATCCTGGCCTACGACGCGCGCACCCAGCGGACCGACGGCACCTGGGAGGCCCGGACGAAGCTGGACGGCAGCGGGCCGCCGGACGCGCGCACGTGGCAGCTGGACGGGAACGGCTGGGTGCCGTGGGCGACCTGGCAGTGGTACCAGGCGGCACCGGCCGCCGGACGGGACGAACGGCTGCGCGAGCTCTACCCGATGGTGCGGGCGGCAGCCGACTTCGCCGCCCGCTCCCTCGGCCCGGACGGGTTGCCGCCGGCGTCCCCGGACTACTGGGAGCTGGACACGACGACCGCCAACATCGGCACCGCAGCTCCCCTCCTGGCCGGGCTGAACGCCTCGGCGGACCTGGCGGCACGGCTGGGTGCGGCCGGGGATGCGGAGCGCTGGGCGGCCGCGTCGCGGCGGCTGTCCGCAGCCATCGCCGTCTCCTTCGCTCCGCTGGGGTACCAGCGGACCGTCGACGGCGAGCACGGCAGGGACAGCGCGGTGGCGTTCATGGCACCCCCGTTCAACACCGCCCCGCCCGGCCTCGGGGAGGCGCTGGACTCGACCTACCGGGCGCTGCTGTTGCCGAACGGCGGTGTCTCGCCCGGCAACGACCCCGATTTCAGCTGGGGATCGTACGCCTGGACGGCCAGCACCGCCTTCTTCGCCCTGGCCTGGGCCGGCACGGGTGAGCAGGCGAGAGCGGGCCGGGTGCTCGACTGGGTGCTGTCGAAGCGCAACGCACTCGGCGAGCTCCCCGAAACGGTGAACGCGGCCGGCCTGCCGTCCGCCGTCGCTCCGCTGGGCTGGACGGACGCGCTGGTCGTGCTCACCGTACTGGCCCTGCAGGGATCGCCCCGGCCCACTCCCCCGGCGCCCGCGCCGACGCCGGCGACCGCGGGCCGGTGAACACGTCGTTGACGGCGCGCCGGGGACCGGTCGCGTGATCGGGCGTCGGGACCCGGGTGGAGCGGCCCCGAGCCCGGCAGGCGCGCACGGTCCGACTATCCGCCGAGGGTGGTATTGCCGGTGATGGTGCCGTCCGTGCCGGACACCGTGACCGCGTGCCGGACACCGTCGGGGCCGAGGACGACAGCACGCCAGGCGCTGCCGCCGCCGTCCTGGGCGATGACGCGCAGGCTCTCCACCTTCCCGTCCTGCACCGCCGCAGCGGCCTTCCCGGCCGCGTCGCCGATGGACAGCGAGGGCAGTGGCGCCGGCGCCCGGCCGCCCTTGCCGGAGGCCTCGCTCCGCTCGGTCCGACCGGGGCCGCCGGGGAGACCGGGGACGCCGGGGTGGCCGGGAACGCCGGGGTGGCCGAACCGCTCGCGCGCCCCGGTGTCGCCCTCACCACCGCGAGCCTTCCGCGCGCGGTCCTCGTCGTGTCCTCCGCCGTGCGGCCCCCGCTGGGGCCCGTTCCCGTGGCCGGGCTCGAAGCGGAACGCGTGCGGGCCCCGCTGGGCCCGCTCGTGGTGGTGCTCGGCCAGGGCCACCGCCGCGACCCCGCCGCCCACGACCACCACGACCGCGCCGGCCGCCACCCAACGGGTTCGGCTGCTGCGGGGCACCAGACGGGACAGCGACGCGCGCTTGCGGGCGCCGGTATCGGGCGCGGTCTCGGGCAGCTGCTCGGGCGGCGGAACGGATTCAGACATACGGCTACTCCTCCGGACAGCCGGACGCGCTGCCCGGCTCGCCCCAGAGCATGCTGAGGGGATGCTGAAGCCCAGCTGAAGCCACCTGAAGACCTCTTCAGCCGGACGTCGGAAGGGCCTGCGATCCTGTTCGGCATGCGCGTACTGGTGGTGGAGGACGAACGGCGGCTCGCCCTGGCCCTGCAGCGGGGTCTGCAGTCGGAGGGGTTCTCGGTGGACGTGGCCCACGACGGGCCCCAGGGCCTGTGGATGGCCACCGAGCACGACTACGACCTGATCGTGCTCGACATCATGCTTCCCGGGCTGAACGGCTATCGGATCTGCGCGAAGCTCCGCGCCGCCGGGAACGAGTCGGGGATCCTGATGCTCACCGCCAAGGACGGCGAGTACGACGAAGCGGAAGCCCTGGACACGGGCGCCGACGACTTCCTGTCCAAACCGTTCTCCTATCTCGTGCTGGTCGCCCGGCTGCGCGCGCTCGGCCGGCGTACGGGTGGCCGGCGCCCGCAGGTGATGCGATTCGGCGACCTCGTGATCGACCCGGCCCGCCACACGTGCTCCCGCGGCGGTACCGAGGTCCGGCTGACCGCCAGGGAGTTCGCCATCCTCGAGTACCTGGGCCGCCGGTCCGGCGAGGTGGTCTCCAAGCGGGACATCCTGGAGCAGGTGTGGGACGCCGCCTTCGACGGCGACCCCAACGTCGTGGAGGTCCACGTCAGCGCCGTCCGCCGGAAGGTCGACGCGCCGTTCGGCCGAGCGGCCCTGGAGACCGTCCGGGGCGCCGGATACCGGCTGGCAGCCGACGGTGGCTGAGCCCTCCGTACCGTCGGCCCTGCTCGGGCGGGTGCGCGACGGGCTGCGCGGGCGCTTGGGCGACGGGCTGCACTCGCTCCGGAGTGCCGTCCTCGGCCGGTGGCCCGTCCTGCGCCGGCTGTGGCCCACCACGGTCCGGGCCCGGGCCACCATGGGCGCGGGCCTGGTCGTGGCCGCGGCCCTGGCGCTCGCCTCGTTCGCCCTGCTCGGCCTGTTGGAGGCCAACCTGCTGCGCAACGCGGAGACCGACGCGCGGCGGCAGGCCGAGACCGTGGCACAACTCGCCGCCGCGGGGAAGCTCGGCCGGGCCCGCCCGCCGGGCCGGGCGGTGGAGTTCGTACAGGTGGTGAGCGCGGACGGGCGGGTCCTCTACTCCAGCCCGAACCTGATCGGGGTGCCCCCGTTCCCGCCGGCGCCGCCCGGTACGCCGGGAACCCGGATGCACACCTGGCGGGTCCGTCCGGTCGACGGCGAGCACCGGCAGCGGGTCGTACAGGTCGTCACGCAGACACCGGACGGCCCGGCCACCGTCTACGCCGGTGCCTCGCTGCGCGACGCGGACGCCGCCGACGACACGACCACCGCGGCGCTCGTGATCGGTATGCCGCTGCTCCTGGCCACCGTCGTCCTCGTGACCTGGCGGGTCACCGGGCACGCGCTCCGGCCGGTGGAAGCGATCCGCGCCGAGGTGGCCGAGATCTCCGACCGGGACCTGCACCGCCGGGTGCCGGTTCCGGCCACCCGCGACGAGGTCGCCCGGCTGGCCGAGACCATGAACGCCACCCTCGACCGGCTGGAGGCGTCCGGCACCCGCCAGCGGCAGTTCATCGCCGACGCATCCCACGAACTGCGCAGCCCCATCACCGTCCTGCGCACCCAGCTGGAGGTCGCGCTGGCCGTCCGGGACCCCGAGCTGTGGCCCGAGCTGATCGGTGGCGCGCTGGAGGACATCGACCGGCTCCAGCGCCTCGCGGCGGATCTGCTGCTGCTCGCTCGGATCGACGCGGCCCAGCCCGTGGCGGCCGTGCCGGTGGACCTGGGCGCCCTGGTACGCGAGGTGCTGGAGGCCCGGCTCGGCGACCGGGTGCCGCTGCACGTGGACCTCGCGGCGGATGTCGAGGTCACCGCGGGGGCCCTGTGGCTCGGCCGGGTCGTCACCAACCTGGTCGACAACGCGCAGCGGTACGCCGTACAGGAGGTGCGCGTCACGCTGCGCACCACCGGTGGCGGGGCGGTACCGCGACGTGCCGTGCTGGAGGTCGTCGACGACGGGCCGGGGATTCCCGGCGCCGACCGGGAGCGGGTCTTCGAACGGTTCACACGGCTCGACGACTCACGCAGCCGCGACCACGGCGGAGCCGGTCTCGGCCTCGCCATCGCGCGTGACCTGAGTACGCACCACGGCGGAACGCTGACGGCCGAGGACTGCGCGAGCGGCGCCCGGCTGGTGCTCAGGCTGCCGCTGACGTCCCGGTCCTGAGCAGGGCGGCATCAGGCATCAGGGATCGGAGATCGGGATCCGAGACCAGGGTCAGCGGAGGTGACGGTGTCGGCCGTGCTTGGGCGGCCGGTCGGTCGTCAGCAGGACGAGAGCCAGGCCGAGGGGCAGCAGGAACAGCAGGAGCAGGGTCATACGGCGCTTGTGCCCAGCCTGCCGCCGGCGACACGGCCGACCTCACCGGACGACCCTCGTTCCGCCGCCCGAGGAGCGCCCGTGGGGCGTGGACGCGAGGTCCTGCCGGTGCGCAGTCCCTCGTCCCGTGCGGGGCCTACGGACGCCGCGGCCGGGTGCCGGCACATGGCGCCACCCGCACCGGGAGCGGTGGCCTCCCTCCCCACCGGGCCGCAGCTCACGGCGTGTTCCGTTCCCGGAAAATGCGGTGCGTCCGCCCCGGCCCGCTCTCTAAGCTCGCCGTACGCGCTGCCGCAGAGGCACTGCGCGCCTCGTACCGCGTCCGAAGAGAAGAGAAGGGGAGCAGCGCCATGTGCACGTACCGCAGCGCCGCCTACGCTCCCCCGTCCCGGTACGACGTGATCCCGGTGTCTCGTGGCGCCCGGTGCCGGCTGCGCGGCCGTCACCGTACACCCGTGACGCACCTCTAGGTCCGTCCCGCTCCCCGCCTTCCGTACGCCACCGCCCTGCCCGCCCGGCCCTGCTCCGGCCACGGGTGGCGGCCGTCGACGGCCGATGCCGGTCGGGGTGACGGGGCCGTCGTCAGGGACATCGCGCCGCCCTCTTCATCTCCTCACTTCATTCGAAAGGCCCCGGGCCATGCGCGCCAACGGACGCACCCGCACCTCCACTTCCCCTGCCTCTTCCCTCGGCACCCTGCGCAACCTGGGCATCCTCGCCCACGTCGACGCCGGCAAGACCACGCTCACCGAACGGATCCTGTTCGCGGCCGGCGCCGTCCACAAGCGGGGCGAGGTACACCACGGGACGACCGTCACCGACTACGACCCGCAGGAACGCGACCGCGGCATCACCATCTTCGCCGCCGCCGTGAGCTGTACCTGGGCCGGGCACCACATCAATCTGATCGACACGCCCGGACACGTCGACTTCTCCGACGAGGTGGAACGCTCGCTGCGGGTCCTCGACGGCGCCGTCGCCGTGTTCGACGCCGTCGCCGGGGTCGAACCGCAGAGCGAAGCCGTGTGGCGGCAGGCGGACCGGCACGGTGTGCCGCGGATCGCGTTCGTCAACAAGCTGGACCGGGCGGGCGCCGACCTCGACACCGCCGTGGCGTCGATCCGCCGCCGCCTGGGCGTCGTACCCCTGGTGGTACAGCTGCCCATCGGCCGCGAGGGCGCCTTCGCCGGCGTCGTCGACCTGGTGACGATGCGTGCGCTGTGCCCGCAGTCCGGCTCCGCCGGCATCGCGCCGGGGGCGGTCCCCGAAGCCCTGCGGGAGGAGGCCGGGCAGCGGCGCAGGCTGCTGGAGGAGACGGTCGCGGAGCTCCACACCGGGGCCTTCGAGGAGTTCTGCGCCGCATCGGCGCTGAGCGACTCGACCCTGGCCCGGGCCCTGCGGGAGCTGACGCTGCGCGGGGACGGTGTCGTGGTGCTGTGCGGCTCGGCGTACCGCGACCGCGGGATCGAAGCGCTGCTCGACGCGGTGGTGGCGTACCTGCCGGCGCCCTCCGACATGCCGCCGGTACGCGGTACGGCCGGCGGCGCGGAGCAGGAGCGCGCGCCCGACCCGGCGGAGCCGTTCGCGGCCCTCGCCTTCAAGGTGACGACCGTGGCGCCGGGGCGGCTCACCTACCTGCGGGTCTACGCGGGCACGCTGCGCAAGGGCGCGACGGTACTGGACGCGGCCACGGGCCGTACGGAGCGGGTGGGCCGGATCCTGCGGGTCCAGGCCGACCGGCACGAGGACAGGGAGGAAGCGGTGGCCGGCGACATCGTCGCCGTGATCGGGCTCAAATCCGCCCGGGCGGGCACCACCCTGTGCGCGCCGGGGGCGCCCCTGCTGCTCGAACCGCCCACGGTGGCCGAGCCGGTGGTGTCGGTGGCCGTGGAGGCGCGCTGCAACGCCGACACCGGTCGGCTGGCGACGGCGCTTGCGCGGCTCGCGGAGGAGGATCCCTCGCTGGTCGTGCGCTCCGACCCGGAGACCGGGCAGACCGTGCTGTCGGGGCTGGGCGAACTGCACCTGGAGGTGGCCGCGGAGAAGATCCGCCGCGGCCACGGGGTGGAGGTCGTGGTGGGCCGGCCGCAAGTCTCCTACCGGGAGACCGTCGTGCGCGGGGTGACCGGCCTGGTCCACCGGCACGTCAAACAGGACGGTGGCGCGGGCCAGTTCGCGCACGTCGTGCTGGACGTCGAGCCGCTGGAGGAGCCGGTCTTCGCGTTCCGCTCGACGGTCGTCGGCGGCCGGGTGCCGCAGGAGTACGCGCGCGCCGTGGAGGCCGGCTGCCGCGAGGCCCTGGCCGGGGGCCCGCTGGGCGGTCACCCGGTGACGGGGCTGCGCGTCACCCTCACCGACGGGGCGACACATTCCAAGGACTCCTCGGAGATGGCGTTCCGGGCGGCGGGCCGGTTCGGGCTGCGCGAAGCGCTGCGGCTCAGCACGATGGAGCTGTTGGAGCCGGTCGTGGAGGTCACGGTGACCGTCCCCGACGATGGCGTCGGGGGCGTTCTGGGCGACCTCGCGGCCCGCCGCGGCCGAGTCTCGGGACAGGCGTCCGCGGGCGGCACCGCGGTGATCACGGCGACGGTGCCGCTGGCCGAGCTGTTCGGGTACGCGTCCCGGCTCCGCGGCCGGACCCAGGGCCGGGGCGTCTTCACCACCCGGCCGGCCGGTCTGGCGCCCGTACCCGCCTCGGTCGCCGGAGGCCTGTCGGCCCGGTGACCTGCGGGCCGCTGCCGCCCTCGCCCGCCCGCCCCCGGTTTCGGGG